>ONVG01000156.1 GCA_900321195.1 uncultured Eubacteriales bacterium | reverse complement strand
CAAGGTAGATGAAGCATTGTCGATAAGCTTCGGTCTTGGAACAGAGGAAATGAAAAGACAGGCTACATAACAAAATATGATATTCTGTTATGTAAAGATGAGGAAATACGGCAGCAGGGCAGACATAAGCTTGTGCTGCCGTATTTCTTGGTTTTTATCGGTGATTATTGACAAAGTTTTTGTGTACGGTGTGTCATAATAACAGTGCGGAGGGCAAACATGAGACAGACGGTATATGCAGACATGCTTTTTTGTGTGAACTTTATCATAGACTATATAATGCTGATATCCGTAAAGCATATAATGTCGCTCAGGGCAGGGAGGATGAAAATGCTTTTTGCCGCCGCACTCGGAGGAATGTTTTCAATGATACTTCTCGTTCCGCCGATAAGCTTTGTCTTGTCGGCGCTTATGAGCATAGCGGAAGCGGTAATAATGTCGGCGGCAGCCTTCATGCCTGTGAGGATGAAAACTGTACTTAAAGCCTCCGGACTGCTGTTTTGCATAAGCTTCTGCTTTTGCGGAGCGATGACGGCGGTTTGCGCTTTGTTTTCTCCCGATAATACGCTCATAAGGAACGGCGCTGTATATATCGGCATATCCCCGACAGTACTTATACTGACAACGCTGATATGCTATGTCCTGCTCAGGATATTTTACAGTATAATGAATACAGGTCCGGTAAGGAACAGCCGATGCAGCGCAAGTATCGAGCATAACGGAAAGAAACTGAATGTAAAAGGGATGATAGACAGCGGAAGCACACTTCACGAGCCGTTTTCGGGAGAATGCGTGATAGTGGGTCGGGAAGATGTTTTTGAAGAAATGACGGATGTAAAAAAATACATGAACGGAAGCGGCAATATGCAGGCTGACAGAAATATAAGACTTGTGCCGTTCAGATCTGTAGGAGGCAACGGACTTATGCCTGCGTTCAGACCGTCAAAAATAACGATAAGATCAGAAAATACGGAAATAAAAGTTAACGCTTATCTTGCATTGTGCGACAGAAAGGTTTTTTCGGAGGACTGTGAGATAATAGTCCCTTCCGAGCTTATAATGAAAGGGAGTTGACACTTTGAAAGGATCATATCATATTTCCGATAAGGTATTGTCAGGACTCGTACATCTCAGAAACACACTAACAGGCACGGACAGCATAAACTACATAAACGGTCCGGAAACACTTCCGCCGCCGCTGAAGGGCGCAGAGGAAGCCAAGGTAATGGAGCGGATAGAAAAAGGTGATGAAAAGGCGAGAGAGGTGCTGATAACGCACAATCTCAGACTTGTAGTATATATAGCAAAAAAATTTGAGTCCCCATCAGCAAATGTCGAGGATCTGATATCGATAGGAACTATAGGACTTATAAAGGCGGTGAACACGTTTTGTCCGTCAAGGAACATAAAGCTTGCAACATATGCATCAAGATGTATCGAAAATGAGATACTGATGTATTTAAGAAAAACCGCCCAGCAGAAAAATGAGATATCCATAGATGAACCGCTCAATGTTGACTGGGACGGCAACGAGCTTTTGATATCCGATATACTTGGAAGTGATGCGGATATCGTAAATCAGCGCATAGAGCAGGAGTCCGAACAGATACAGCTTATGAAAGCGGTAATGAAGCTGAATAAAAGGGAGCTTTCAATAATGGAGCTGAGATTTGGTCTTAACGGCAAAAAGGCGCATACTCAAAAGCAGGTGGCCGATATGCTCGGTATATCACAGTCGTATATCTCACGTCTTGAAAAGAAGATAATAAGCCGCCTTAAAAGCGACATGGAAGCGGATATATGATATACAGCAATAAAAGTATCGTAATTTTAGGATTGTAATTTTACTGCCGATACTCTATAATTATTATAAAACAAATAATTGAGAGGTCGATAGTTATGAAAATAGTGCTGACTGACGCGCAGACTGTAATTGACGGTCTTGTAAACGCGGATATACTGAAAAAATTCGGAGAGGTGGATATAAACGGACTTCTTTCTTATGAAGAAGTAGCCGATGCGGTAGCTGATGCGGATATAGTCATATGCAACAAGACGCTTATGAACGAATACACATTAAGATACGCAAAAAAGCTCAGATATATAGGTCTGTTCGCAACGGGATATAACAACATAGATACAGACTATTGCCGCAGACACGGGATAACCGTATGCAATGCAGGCTCATATTCAACTAATGCCGTAGCACAGCATACGTTTGCGCTCATACTTGAGCATTACAATAAGGTATCAAGATACAACGAATATGTACAGGAGGGAAAATGGAAGCGCAGCCCGACGTTTTCACCGTTTGTATATCCGCTCAACGAGCTTGCAGGCAAGACGATAGGCATAATAGGACTCGGAGCGATAGGACAGGCAGTCGCAAGGATAGCGCTTGCATTCCAAATGAAAGTCCTTGCATATAACAGACATGAAAAAAATATCGAAGGTGTTGTTCAGACGAGCTTTGAGGATGTGCTGAGGAGCAGCGATATAGTTTCGGTGCATTGTCCGCTGAATGATGACTCTAAGGATATGTTCAATAAGGACACATTTTCAATTATGAAGCAAGGCTCATTGTTCGTAAATACTGCAAGGGGCGGAGTGATGTCAGAGAAAGACCTTCTTGATGCGCTTGAAAGCGGACATCTTGGCGGCGCATGCATAGACACACTGAGAGTAGAGCCTATGGAGGAGGACTGCATACTTATGCAAGCGAAAAACTGCATAATAACGCCGCATATCGCATGGGCGCCCGTTGAAACACGAAAAAGACTTATGAGTATAGTTGCTGACAACATAGAAAATTATCTTAAAGGAACGCCTGTAAATAAAGTTGAAGGTTAACATCGTTTTATATTATTTGCTTACTTTTGAGTTGTAAAAATTGCGTGGATAAAGTTACGGTCTGCAATCAGAGCGGAGCGGAGGCACTCCGCCGCGAATCGGGAGCGGCAGCTTGCCGGTTGGTGTAAAATAATTACGGAGATTTTTTCAATAACTAAAAATAAAGATTGACAAAGTGAGAAGAATATGGTACATTTTATAATGTAATCAAATATCATGCTGCGCGGTGCGAAAGTCTTTTTTAACCTAAATGGGCAAGAAGTCCCCCGCCTCTATAGGCGGTGAGTACTTCACAAAGACAGGTAGGTAATTGGGAATCAGGTGAAAGTCCTGAACAACCGTCATTACTGTAAGCGGTATATCCGTAAGTCAGAATACTTCCGCGCAATATTGGTGATGCAAGCTTGGACGAAGAAGAAGTGCAGCCGATCTTACGAGTTTATCCGTGTCGGAGTGCGCCTTCCGTCAGGGCTTATTTGAGTTTCTTGTGAGTATCAGTTGTGCTTTCTTTGTTTTGGCAGAGAAAGCATTTTTTTGTGGAGCGGATAATTATGGATAAGGACGAAAAAACGCTTTATGCGCTCAGCCTTTTGAAAGATAAAGCCTTACAGCTCGGACGGCTGCCGAAAAGAAGCGATTTCAGCGGCAGTGAAGTATGCTTTATAAAACAGAAGCTGGGACCTTTCCCGAGAGCGCTTGAAAAGGCAGGACTAAAGGAAGCGCAGAAGATATCCTCAGCCGAAAAAAGCCGCATGAAACGCAGGCGAAGAAAAAAGGAGCTTAAAAAGCTGTCTGCGGCAAGAGATGCTTTTTCAGAGAATGAACAGGAGGAATAAAATTGAAAAAGCTCACAAAATTGCTGTCTGTCTTGACAGCGGCAGGAATACTCGCATCAATGCCGGCTGTAACGGCATACGCAGAAAACAGGGAACAAAAGATAAGGGTCATCATTGAAAACAATACTCTTTCCGCAGAGGACGGCGCAGACTGGACAGGAACACTTTTGGATGAATGGGTGTCGGCTGATACAGACTCAACTACTGTGTCGCTTCTGCTTGACGCACTCGGAAAGCACGGCTTTACACAGACAGGCGCAGAACAGGGATATATAACCGAAATAAACGGTCTTTCCGCAGAGGACGGCGGTCAGATGGGCGGCTGGATGTTCACTCTTGACGACTGGATAACAG
>ONVG01000034.1 GCA_900321195.1 uncultured Eubacteriales bacterium | reverse complement strand
AGCTCCTCGAAGGCAGGGCAAAGCTTGAAGCAGGGGAAGATGAGCTTGAAGCAAAGAAAACAGAAGGTCTTGAAAAACTCAACGCCGCAAAATTAAAGCTTGAAGCTGCCAAGTCTGAGCTTGAAAAGGGAAAGCTTGAATATAAGAGATCATTAACTACAGGCAAAATGGAGCTTGAATCCGCAGCAGCAAAGCTTTATGCAGGTCAGACTATGCTTGAACAAGGACGGCAGGAGCTTGAAAATCAGTCCGGAGCAGGACTTCTTGAAATGAAGGCTGCAAGAGAGCAGCTTGCACAGGGAAAATATACCGCTCATGTACAGCTCAGTGAAGCGCAGGAAAAGCTTGACGATGCTCAGAAACAGCTTGATGCGCTCGACAGTGCAAAATGGATAATAAACGACCGTGACGACAATCCCGGTTATTCGGGTCTTAATGACGACGCTGCAAGAATAGACAATATCGCAAGGGTATTCCCGCTGTTCTTCCTGCTTGTAGCAGGTCTTGTGTGCCTTACGACAATGACAAGAATGGTAGAGGAACGCCGTACAGAAACAGGCACTCTCAAAGCTCTCGGCTATTCAAATGCAGACATAGCAAAAAAATATATAATTTACTCCGCGCTTGCGGCTGTATCGGGAAGTATTGTCGGCTCGTTTATAGGCGTATTGACACTGCCGTACATAATAGTCGATGCGTACTGTATAATGTACACCTTCCCGCCGACAACTCTTGTTATATCATGGAGCAATATTGTAATTGCATCTGTTGCCGGCATAGTATGTATCTGCTCGGTATCATTGGGCGCATGCTTCCGTGACCTTAAACTCTCCCCTGCAACTCTTATGCGTCCGAAAGCGCCAAAACCCGGAAAGCGCATTTTCCTTGAATATATAACTCCTGTATGGAAACACCTCAACTTTACATCAAAGGTAACTGCAAGAAATCTTTTCAGATACAAAGCCCGTTTCCTTATGACTGTAGTAGGCGTTGCAGGATGTACGGCGCTCATAATTGCCGCATTTGGTCTGCGTGACTCAACAACAGGAATAGCACCGCTCCAGTTCAAAGAAGTTACGATATACGATCAGGTCATGGCGCTTTCAAAATCGGGAACTGCCGACAAGAAGGCTTATCTCATGTCGCAGATACATGCAGATGACAGGCTGAAAACAGCCTCACTCAGCTATATCGGATGGATAAACGCCAAGAGTGACTCAAGCCCCAAAAAGATAGAGGGACGAGTATTCATAGGCGAAAACTATGATGAATTTACAAAAATGTTCATCTTCCGCGACAGAGTGACACATGAGCCTCTCAGGCTTTCGGATAACGGCGTTATCATAAATGAGCGTCTGGGCGAAGCCCTTAAAATAAATATTGGTGAAAATATATCCATAACACTCGATGACAACACCTACAGCTGCAAAGTCGAAGGCTTTACGGAAAACTATGCCGGAAACTATGTGTATATGACACCGGAATATTACAGGCACATGACAGGAAAAGAGCTTGAATACAACGTCATAATAACACAGATAGCTGATGAATATAAGAACAGCGAAAAGGAGATAACCTCCGGCTCGAATCGCTCAATGCAATAATACTTGTAATGGTATTCTGCGCAGGACTTCTTGCGGTGGTCGTACTCTACAACCTTACGAACATAAACATATCCGAAAGAGTAAGAGAGATAGCGACTATAAAAGTCCTCGGATTTTACAGTCTTGAAACGGCGAATTTCATCTACAGAGAAAATATCGTCCTGACTGTAACCGGCGCGCTTGTCGGAATGATATTAGGAAACATGTTCTCCGGCTTTGTCGTTGACGCTCTGCAAATGGACAACGTAATGTTCCCGAAGTTCCTTTCACCCATGTCCTATTTGTACGGATTTGTATTAACAATAATTTTCTCCATGCTTGTAAACTTCATAATGTACTTCAAGATGAATAAAATAAGCATGGTAGAATCGCTGAAAAGCATAGAATAATTATTCAGCTCACGGCTCGGAGCCGGCAATTAAGGCTCTGAGCTTTGAGCTTTTTCATTTTTGTATGATTTGCATAAAAAGTCAGGGAAATTTACTTCATAATCATAATTTTGTTTTTTGAATTTTTTCGTTTTTTATGTTATAATCAATATATCAAAAATAAGGAGATCTGAATTATGGCAAACATTGATCTGTCGGTTATCATACCCTCAAAAAATAATAAAAACAAGATCTCAAAAATAATCCGTGATGTTGCGTCAAGCCTGAAAAATATCGAGGCTGAATTCATCATCATAGATATGAACTCGACCGATAAAAGCATCATAACCGCTCTCGATACGCTTAAAAAGAACAATCTGCGCGGCTATGTAATACAGAACGGAAACGGCAATGTAAGCTCTGCGCTCAATACTGGCATATACAGGTCTAACGGGAAATATATATCCTTCCTGTTTATGAGCAGACTTTACAAGGACTATCTTGCCGAATTTTTCAATACAGCCGAAAATAATAATGCAGACTTTGTATTTTATGCAAATGACGAGAACAAAGCCAAGATAAAAAACAGGGATATCTCCCGTGATGCAAAAGCAAAGTCTAAAGATACCGCTGTAGATATATGGCTGCTTTGTGAGCTTCTTAAATCGGATATATATTTCGACTTCAACACCGTCATGTTCAAGCGTGAGTTCATACTTGACAAGGGCATAAAATTCTATGAGGACTTCAACTACGGCTATGCCGAAGCATTTATCTATAACACACTTCTCAACAGTCCAAAGATAGTCTGCTGTGACAAAAAGCCCGTATACGACAATGTAAACAGCTCCGCAAATGATGAAGCCGTACCGAACACGAGCTGTTACGGCAGGATAGACTCAATGATAAAAATATATGAAAGCTCCCTTTCTCTCTATCCCGACAACAAATATCTTAACGAGCTTTTTGAATACAGAAAGCTCCCTTCTGTCGTAATGTCTGCAGTCAGGATACTCAAAAAGGAAGATTTCGGATATGCGGCAATAAAACACTCCTTAGAGCAAAAGGGCTACAACAAGCTGCTCAAAACATCGCGCATAACTCCCCGTCAGCTTCGCAAAGAAATATTCATCTGGAACACAGTTCCCTGGATATACAAAATTAAATGATAAATAATAAAAAATAAGTTCCCGTCAGTTTTGCTGACGGGAACTTTTTTGTATCCACTTTCCGCTTTACGCTTTAAAAAAGCTCCCGTCAGCCTGAAAGCCAACGGGAGCAATAATTATTGATTATTTTACCATGCTTGCAACTTCTGCTGCGAAGTCGTCAGCGCGCTTTTCAAGGCCTTCGCCCTTTTCAAAACGTACAGAGTCAACGATAGCTATTTTGCCGCCGAGAGCCTTAGCTGTCTGATTTGTGTACTGATCTACCTTTACCTTGCTGTCCTTAACGAATACCTGGTCGATAAGGCAGTTTTCTTCATAGTACTTGCCGATCTTGCCCATTACTATTCTCTCTACCTTGTCAGCAGGCTTGCCTTCGTTTATCATCTGCTCTGTCATTATCTTCTTTTCATGCTCAAGTACTTCATCAGGAACCTGTGTTCTGTTGAGATATGAAGGAGCTGCTGCTGCTACCTGCATAGCGATATCCTTTGCATATACCTTGAACTCGTCCTTGTCTGCAACGTCTGTATCAAACTTGACCATAACAGCTATTTTGCCGCCTGCATGGATGTATGTTGCAACTGTGCCCTCATAGCGAGCAAAACGGCGGATTATGATGTTCTCACCGATAGTCTGTATCTTCTCCTGGAGAAGCTCTGCAACTGTCATCTCTGTGCCTGCTGCCTTCTTTGTGAGAAGCTCTGCAACATCAGCAGGAGCCTCTGCAATAACTGTATCTGCAACAGTCTTAACAAATGCCTGGAACTCTGCGTTCTTTGCAACGAAGTCTGTTTCTGCGTTTACCTCGATAGCAACGCCTACTGTACCCTCGTCATTTGCGAATGCACATGCAACACCCTCAGCAGCTATTCTTGAAGCCTTCTTTGCAGCCTTTGCAAGACCCTGCTCTCTGAGTACATCTATTGCCTTTTCCATATCGCCGTCGGTCTGTGAAAGTGCCTTTTTGCAGTCCATCATACCGCAGCCTGTTCTCTCTCTCAATGTCTTAACGTCCTGTGCTGTAAAAGCCATAATAATTACCTCCGTAAATAAATAATGTTATACTTCAAAAAATACCCGCAAATTTCTTGCGGGTATTCTGTTATATCAAATTATTCTTCAGTCTCTTCCTCAGCAGCAGCCTCTTCTTCAGCAGCTGCGCCCATTCTGCCCTCGTTGCCCTCGATGATAGCGTTAGCAATTGCGCCTGAGATAAGCTTTACAGCGCGGATAGCGTCATCATTGCCGGGGATAACATAATCGATCTCATCAGGATCGCAGTTTGTGTCAACGATAGCAACGATCGGAATACCGAGCTTCTTTGCTTCTGCAACTGCGATTCTTTCCTTACGGGGATCAACGATGAAGAGAGCGCCGGGGATCTCGTTCATGTTCTTGATACCGCCAAGGAACTTTTCGAGCTTTTCGATCTCAAGGTTGAGCTTGATAACTTCCTTTTTGGGGAGAAGGTCGAATGTGCCGTCCTCTTCCATTGTGTGGAGCTGCTCAAGTCTCTTGATTCTTGTCTGGATTGTCTTGAAGTTTGTGAGCATACCGCCGAGCCATCTTGCGTTTACATAGTAAGCGCCTGCGCGGAGAGCCTCTTCCTTAACTGAATCCTGAGCCTGCTTCTTTGTACCTACGAAAAGTACTGACTTGCCCTCTGTTGAAAGCTCACGAACGAAGTTGTAAGCCTCTTCGAGCTTCTTTACTGTCTTCTGAAGGTCGATGATATAGATACCGTTTCTCTCTGTGAAGATATAGGGAGCCATTTTAGGGTTCCATCTTCTTGTCTGATGTCCGAAATGAACACCTGCCTCCAAAAGCTGTTTCATTGATACTACTGATGCCATTTGAAATGTCCTCCTTAGGTTAATTTCCTCCGCCGGCCTGAATTATTCCCATATCATTAACAGATACACCTAAAGAATAAGGTCAGCGTGCGATTTGCGAATAATATTATAACACAAACATTTTGGATTTGCAAGAGTTTTTTTAAGAAATAAAATATTAAATGTTTTTCCGGCAAGCTGCCGGTCCCGATTCGCGTTGTCGCTCGCTCCGCTCCGCTCTGATTGCAGACCGAACATTTTATCCACGCGGCGCAAGCTTTGCAAAAGTAAGCGAACTTTACCGCGCGAAAACGTAATCGACTTTGACGATCCAAAAGTAAGAATGTGATTTGAGAGATACTCAATAAACGCTGCCGTTCTCCGAATATTTGTCTATCTTGTCTGCTTTGAGCGCACGTGTATCTATAGTACCGTTCACATTAGTTACCTGTGCAAGACCTTTTACTGTAAGCTCTGCGGTTATATTTCCGTTGACGGTTTCGGCTGTAAGCTCATCGGCATTTTTTCCCGAAACATTTATATTTCCGTTTACTGTTTCAAGATTTACATATCCTGCGCTTTCTATATTGTTTATATCTATATTTCCGTTGACTGTTTCGGCATGTATCTCTCCGCCGAGCTTTGCTGTTTGTTTTATGCTTCCGTTTGTAGTTTTTACATTTACATTTTCAAGTGTGAGACTATCATCCGAGCTGATATCACCGTTTACCGTTTCAATATGTATGTTTTCATATTCCCTGACAGGCAGATATACGGTTATTTTATGATTCTGAAAGGATGAAAATACATATTCATACCACTGTCTGTTATCTTTTGATGATATGCTGAGCATATCTGCGGAAACTGATATATCATGTGCGGCTTTTTTACTGTCGTAGCATTCTATGTAGCATTGGTCACTTTCTGACGGCAGAAATTCTATCGAGTCATTGACTACCGATATATTTATTTTTGTAAAGTCTTCATTTATTTCTTTGCTTACTTTTTTATATCTCAGCTCTTCGGGATTATCTGCGCTGCTGCCGTTCATAGTATAGCCCGTAAAGGATACGGCTATACCTGCGCCTATAAAACAAAGGGAAATTATAAGTGTTATCTTTGTCCATTTTTTCATGGTGCAGTTCTCCTTTCACTTCTGTTTTGCGTTAGCTTGCTGAATATCCTGCACAGAAGTTTCCATAAAAGACCTGTTATCTTTATTGCTGCCAGAAAAGCAAGTATTGAAACACCTGTCAGCATTATTCCTATGCCTAATATGAAAAGACCGTAGCCGACACTTCCTGCTGCGATATTCATAACAGCAACTATATCTGTGAAAATACTTCCGAAAAATGCACCGACAGGAATTAAAAACATGAGCAGCCATATCAAAAAAAGTATCAGTGCGAACGGCGTCCAGAAAGGCATAAGAAACACCATTATTATAAGCACTATCAAAACGCCTTTTTTATTGTCTTGGGCACGTTCTGTAAACTGCTGCTGATATTGATTCTGCTGTCTGTAGTACTGCTGCTGTTCAAAGTCTGATCTCTGATATGATGAGCCGTTATATGTATTATAATGTATATCAGAATAATTCTGTACATCGGGATAGCCCTTGCCCTTTCGTATTTTTGATGCAAGCTCGTCTATATTTCCAAGCACAGCGACAGCTTCATCCTCGCTTATTCCGGTAAACATTATCATATCTATACTTTTTATACATGCATTTATACTGCTTTCTATCTCGTCCGGCTTCATATCGCTTAGACGAGATTCAAGCTCACGGGAAAATTCTGATTTTTTCATCTGTGCATCTCCTTTTTATTTAGATTAAAAATACTGTATCACAGTAGATATTTTATTTCAATAGGTATTGAAAATTTTCCTTTTATGTTTTATCATTTTACTGGCAATAATTAAAAGAAAAGGGGCATATTTTATGGCAAAGTACAGTCAATTTATAAAGATACTTTCGGTGATGCTTTCATCTGCGGCATTGCTTGCATTTTCATCATGCAAGTCTGATGATAAAAAGCCGCTTGACGAAAAAAATAAGATAAGTATTTCAAGAGCATCAGAAAATGTCAGTAAGGCTGACGGCAGCAGTGAAATATCCGAAGAAGCATCTGATGAAGCATCATCCGAAAGCAGCATACAGCGGGCAGGCATAGATGGAAAGATACGCTCCGGAAAGCTTGATATAACTCTTAAAAGCCTGTACACTACAGAATATATCAAAACCGGTGAAGACGAAGTTCAGAGCGCAGGAGATAATAATATATATGTTGTTGCGGAATTTGAGCTTGAAAACATGTATATGTCGCCTGCGGAGATATGGTGTGTCGAGAATATGGTACCGTCAATAGACGGTGAGTCTATCGACCTTTCGCACAGCATCAATGCTTTTCCGCGAACTCTGAACGGTCAGGATGATCTTATAGCCATGAGAAAATTTACGGTAGACACCGATTCAAAGGTTAGCGGATATATTGCCTTTACCGCAAAAAAGGATTTTAAAAACGGTGAGATAGCCTGCTGTACGGATAATAAGGTGGACGGTATATTTGAGTTCACTAATATTTTGCCGGACGTATCGTCAGGCGAGCAAAGCGGTGAAGAGAGCAGTGAGCCGGAAAAGCCGGATGTAAGCAAAGAAGAAAGTAATGAAGAAAGCAAAGAGGAGAGCAAAGAATCGAGCGAATCAGGCGCAGAGCCGAGCAAAGATGAAAGCTCGGATACAGACGAGAATAAAAAGACCGCTAAAGAGCTTGAATTTGTATTCGGAAGTGCAGAAGTGATATCTGCTGATGAATATTCACTTCCGGAGGAAAAGGACGGCATGATGTATATAAGATGTAAGGTAACGGCAGTAAATAAGACTAACGAGGTATATCCTTTCACGACAAATGATTTTTCCGTTAAATACGGAGATAATAAGATATATCCGTTTATCAACAGCGCATATACGGATAAGCTCACACCGGGTTCATCACATGAAAGCAGCATAATATTCTGTGTTGAAAAGGGAATGGATAAATATATTCTTTGTTATGATGAAAGGTTCTCGAACGGAGTACCTACAAAGCTTTTTGTACTTGATATATGAAAAAACACACGGTAAACCTGTATCAAACGAGTTTACCGTGTATTTTTAATTTATTCTAAAATAGAATTTATCTTGTCTTTTTGTCAGAACTGAATTCCACATTCAAAATTTTCATACCGGATGTATTTTGTTTTTGGTGTCGGCGGAGGGGGAGATGCCCAATTTTGCGTCACGTCTTGCCTTGAAGAATTTGGGTGCTACCTGCGGGAACTGAGCGTATGTCAGTACGTCCTCGTCCTGCTCTATCCATTCGGGTATCTCTGCGCGGAGCTTTTCAAGCTCAGGTTCAAGGAGGTCTGCCGGACGGCATGTTACGGGCTTTTCGTCACCGATTATCTTCTTTCTGAAATCAGGGTCTATCGGTACGGGCGTAGTGCCGTATTTTCCTGCTACAAGGTCCTTGAACTGACCGCTGCAATTTTTATATTTTCCGAACAGTACATTGAATACAGCCTGTGTGCCGACTATCTGTGATGTAGGAGTAACAAGCGGCGGATAGCCTGCATCCTTACGGACAAGCGGTACTTCTTCAAGTACTTCCGTGAGCTTGTCTTCCTTGCCTGCGTCCTTGAGCTGCTTGAGAAGGTTTGAAAGCATACCGCCCGGAACCTGATAGATAAGCGCCTTTGCGTCGGCTGCAAGCATTTTCGGGTCAAGAAGTCCGCTCTTGATGTACTTTTCACGGAGAGTCATAAAGTACTCTCTTATCTCTGCAAGCTTTATGAGGTCAAGTCCTGTGTCGTACTCTGTACCCTGCAATGCTGCGACCATTGATTCTGTAGGAGCATGCGAGGTACCGTTTGCAAGCGGCGACATAGCCGTGTCTATCCTGTCAGCGCCCGATTCTATAGCCTTTAACAGACACATTGAAGCAAGTCCGGATGTATAGTGTGTGTGGAGCTGTACGGGTATCTTTACAGCCTTTTTGATAGCTGCTACAAGCTCGGCAGTATAGTAAGGTGTGAGCAGCGCAGCCATGTCCTTTATGCATATCGAGTCTGCGCCTGCTGCCTCTATTCTTTTTGCATAATCCACATAATAATCAGTCGTGAAAACGGGTCCTGTCGTATAGCTTATAGCTACCTGAGCTTCGACCTTCGGATTTTCCTTTTTTGCAGCCTTTGCGGCATTTATAGCTGTCTGGAGGTTCTTTATATCGTTGAGCGCATCGAATATTCTTATAACGTCGATACCGTTTGCAACAGAGCGCTGAACGAAATATTCAAGAACATCATCAGCATAATGACGGTATCCGAGCATGTTCTGTCCTCTGAAAAGCATCTGGAGCTTTGTTTTCGGACAGTGCTTTCTTATGGTGCGGAGTCTTTCCCAGGGGTCCTCATTCAGAAAGCGTATGCATGAATCGAATGTAGCGCCGCCCCAGCATTCGAGTGAATAAAATCCTATCTCGTCCATTTTGTCGAGTATCGGTATCATATCCGAAAGCGGCATTCTTGTTGCGATGAGCGACTGGTGAGCGTCACGCAGTACTGTCTCGGTTATCTGTATTTTCTTAGCCATTTTTTGCAGCTTCTCCTTTCAAAGATATGAAGACAAAACTCAGTTGAGAGTTACGAGTACAGTGCCTGTGTCTACAGATTCGCCCTTGCTTACAGCAACGGATGCGACAACGGCATCACGGCTTGCCTTTATCTCGTTTTCCATCTTCATAGCTTCAAGAACTACAAGCACATCACCTGTCTTTACGGACTGACCTGCTTTTACGGGAACATTGAGTATAGTTCCGGGCATAGGAGCAGTTACAGGCTCACCCTGCGGAGCAGCTTTGGGAGCGGCTTTCGGAGCAGGAGCGGCAGCCTTTGGAGCAGCAGCGGCAGCAGGAGCTGCAGAGCCGTCTGCTTCTTCTACCTGTACGTCATATACAACACCGTTAACGGTTATTTTCAAGTTTTTCATAATGGAACTTCCTTTCGCTTACTATTATTTATATCAGATGTAAAGGTTGTTGTGCTTTTTGGGGAGAGTTGATATTCTCTTGTTAGAGAGCATGTCTATAGCTGTTATGAGCTTTTCTCTTGTTTCCTCGGCATTGATGATATCATCTATATATCCGTTTCCGGCAGCGCTGAAAGCCGTGAGATTTTCGTCCTTGAACTGAGCAACAACAGCAGCCCTGTCATTTTTGGGGTCTTTGGAGCCTTTGAGCTTTCCGCCGAAGTCGTCGCCTAACATTATAACAGCGGCAGCCTCCGGAGAAAGCGCCGAAACATATGCATCAGGCCATGCAAGAGTAATGTCGGCAGCAGCGCCCGTACCTGCGGCAGCTATATATACAGAGCCGAAAGCATCACCGGTGATGACCGTTATTTTGGCTGTAGTAGCCTCGGCATAAGCGGAAGTCAGCTTTGCGGCGCATTTTATGCATTCAAATTTTTCTGCATCAACAAATGATATTACCGGCAGACTGAAAGCATCACAGAAGCGTATGAACCTTGCAGCCTTTGAGCATGCTTTTCCGTTGAGCGTCTTGCTGTCAAGAGCGATAACGCCGACTGTGTTTCCGTTTATTGTTGAAATAATGGTTTTTGCGCCCTCGCCGTAAGCAGCCTGAAGCTCAACAGCGCTGTCAGCGTCACAAACGGCAGCGGCAGCCTGTGAAGCAGTCATGCTTATATCTGTCTGAGCCTGAGCGTCAACGCTTTCATATGCGACACATGCGCCAGAAAGGTTATTTGACGGCAGTGTTGAAACAAGCTTTCTTGCATATTCAAGAGCCTGCTCGTCATCCTTTGCAAGTATGTGGGCAACACCCTTTTTGTATGCGATTTCGGCTTTGCTGTCAGAGCCGTCTGTATTGAGCGAAAGCTCAGCATTTTCGGATATTATCACTATGTCGGCGCAGGCAGCTATAAGAGCCTGCGTACCGAAGCATTTTCCCAGAACTACAGATATTTGCGGAACAACACCCGAAAGATTGTTTGAATATCTGAGAACATCTCCGTAAGCTGCAAGAAGCTCGTTTCCTTCGTCAAGTCTGCCGCCTATTGAGTCATAGACTGCAACGACAGGTTCACCTGTTTTAAGCGCAAGGTCATAGACCTTTTTTATTTTTGCAGCCTGAGCCTTTGACATAGCTCCGCCTGCTATATCACTGTTTTGTGCAAAAGCGTAAAAGCCTGCTCCGTCGGCATATCCGTGAGCGGCAGCAGCCTCTGTGAAGCCGTCTGATGACTTTGCAAGTGAAGCAAGCTCGGTAAAGCTGCCGTCATCGAAAAGAGCGGCAAGTCTTTTATACGCCTTTGAAGAGCTTGTCTTTGCATGTGCATCCGACAGCGCCTCGATTTTTGATCCAATACTCATTTTTATCCTCCCTTTTTCTATTGTAGGAAAAATTTCTCTCCATATCATTATAGTATAGTTTTGTCAAAATATCAAGTATAAGTGTTTCGGAATTTTGCTTTGAGTTTTTGTCACATGCTTTTATAATGCTATATTAATGTTATATATTTTTTAACAAATAGTTTGCAAAATCAGTCAGCTTATTGTATTATATTAGTAAAGTCATAATCTGAAGGAGAAAGCTTATAATGAAGTATACATTATTTCAGGATATCGGCAAGGAGCTTATTTTTTATGGTATCTACAATACCTCTGTTGATATGTGGGACGGAAAGGATATAATCTGTCTTGCAAGAAAGAGGTTCTTTGAAACAGGTACCGCTCAGAAAAAACGCAGCACTATAAAGACTGAAAACGGTCTTTACAGCTACAGCTATAATATAGCTGACGGGTCAAATATAAGGTATAAGAAAAGCAGGGGCACACAGATAGCCGAACGCTCTGTTGATGTGTCGGGCGGCTACTGCATAGAAACATTCGACAGGTTCAGAGCGCCTTTCAAGAGAACATATTACAACGATGACCATTCATGGCGTGAAACGGAATATTATTCTCCTTTGGACAGAAGCGTAAATATGAATATCCGTCCGCTGTATGAAAACGGCAGTACATATATAACTGTAAGAAATTCGTCAGGCACAAAAAAGCTTGTGCCTTTCAACAGCTCGCTCGATAAGGAAACGACAGACAAGCTTAACGAAATCGCAGGCGAACCCGACATATTCTGCGTTACAAGCTCGGGAAGCTTTTATTTCTGCACCGAGGAAGAATATAACAAAAGAAAGAAAGCTCTTGAAAAGCTGGTTAACGGTGAGGAAACTGTATCGGAAAATGAGGATGATACAAAGCCGTCATCCGAAAATGAGAACGGCGGTTTCAGTCTGAAGAACAGCGCCGATGTATTTATCGACAGGGAAGCAGCGGACGAGGATGAAAAGCTTGA
>ONVG01000177.1 GCA_900321195.1 uncultured Eubacteriales bacterium | reverse complement strand
TAATCATTTCAATAATGCAAATTATGTGACTAAAGTTGATCATCTGTGTTCAGAACGGCACACTTTTAATTTTCTTTTAAAGAAAGTTGATTTCCGTGGAATAGACAGCTTTTATATTGACAATATATTTGCTGTTATGATATAATTTAGTCGACATAAGAATAATGTTGTTTTGAAAAAATATGCATTTGTGCTTAAAAGGGGTGATCGGATGGCTTTGGAAGTTGAAAAAAAGGGACTATCAGTTGGTAAAGACCTTGATGATTCTTTAGAATTCAAATATGAAGCCAAGCCTGTATACAGCTTTTTTAAGCGTATGTTTGATATAGTAGTTTCTTTTATATGTATTGTTTTTCTTCTTATACCATTTGCTGTTATTTCATTGATAATATTGATAGAAGATAAGGAAGCGCCGCCTATTTTTGTACAGAAGCGCGTAGGAAAAAACGGCAGACTGTTTAAGATATATAAATTCCGCACAATGTGTGCTAATGCTGAAGATAAGCTTGTTGAGCTTCAGGAAATGAATGAAGCCGACGGACCTGTATTTAAGATAAAGAATGACCCGCGAATAACAAAAGTGGGTGCTGCTCTGCGTGCTTCAAATATAGATGAGCTTCCTCAGCTTTTTAATATTTTTTTGGGTCATATGTCTTTTGTTGGTCCGAGACCGGCACTTCCAAACGAGGTCGAACAATACAGACCTCAGGATAAGCTCAGACTTTTAGTAATTCCCGGCCTTACTTGCTACTGGCAGGCTACTAAAAACCGTAATGACATATCCTTTGATGAGTGGATGGCTTTGGATCGCAAGTACATAATGGAAAGAGGCGTTTGGGTCGATATTAAGCTGATCTTCAAGACGTTTTTATTTCTGTTTAATAAAAGTGGCTATTGATATTTAAATATTTTATGAAACGAGGATTGATAGCGTGTGCGGTATCGTTGGTTTTGTAGGAAAAAGACAGGCCGCTCCTATTCTTTTGGACGGACTTTCTAAACTTGAATATCGCGGCTATGATTCAGCCGGACTTGCTATCCGCAATGGTGATGAGCCTGCGGAGGTCGTAAAGTCAAAAGGACGTTTGAAGGTATTGTCGGAAAAAACAGACAACGGCAATGCTCTTATAGGTAACTGCGGTATAGGTCATACACGCTGGGCTACTCACGGAGAACCCAGCAGAACGAATGCGCATCCCCATGTAAGCGGAAACTGCACCGGAACAGGCTCAGGTGAGGTCGAATCAGAGGTCGTCGGTGTACACAACGGAATTATCGAAAACTTCAAAGAGCTTAAAGAAAAGCTTATGAAGCATGGTTACTTGTTCTATTCACAGACAGATACTGAGGTAGTCATAAAGCTGGTTGACTATTATTACAAGAAATATACCCACAGTCCGCAGGAGGCTATTGCAAAGACAATGGTTCGTGTGCGCGGCTCTTATGCGCTTTGCCTTATGTTTAAGAGCCATCCGGGCGAGATATGGGTAGCAAGAAAAGACAGCCCGATGATAATAGGTATCTCGGACGGAGAAACTTATGTTGCTTCTGATGTGCCTGCTATTCTGAAATATACAAGGAATGTCTATTATATCGGCAATCTTGAAATGGCAAAGCTTACACCCGGCGAGGTGACATTCTATAACCTTGACGGTGATGTTATAGAAAAGGAATTGACAGAGATAAAGTGGGATGCGGAGTCTGCCGAAAAGGGTGGCTATGAGCACTTTATGATGAAGGAGATACATGAGCAGCCAAAGGCAATAACAGATACGCTCAATTCTCTTATAAAAGACGAAAAAATAGATATTGATTCAATTGGTCTTAGTAACGATGAAGTCAGGAATATCTCTCAGATATATATTGTAGCATGCGGCTCGGCATATCATACAGGAGTTGTAACACAGTATGTTATGGAGGATATTGCAAAGATACCGGTCCGTGTGGAGCTTGCATCGGAGTTCAGATACAGAAAGCTGCTGCTCGACAAAAACGGACTTGTTATTATTGTGAGCCAGTCCGGTGAAACTGCGGATTCCCTTGCGGCACTTCGACTTGCCAAAGATAAGGGGATAAAGACACTGGCGATAGTCAATGTTGTCGGCAGCTCCATTGCAAGAGAAGCAGATAATGTTCTTTACACTCTTGCAGGTCCCGAAATAGCAGTTGCTACTACAAAAGCTTATTCTGCACAGCTTATTGCAGGCTACCTTCTTGCAATACAGTTTGCGTATATAAAAAATGAGATAGCAGAAGAATATTACAAAAATCTTATCAAAGAGCTTTATACGCTCCCTCAGAAGATAGAAAAGGTACTTGAAGATAAAGAGCGTATTCAGTGGTTTGTGGCAAAGCAGGCTAATGCTCAGGATGTGTTCTATATAGGCCGCGGCATTGACTATGCAGTATGTCTTGAAGGCAGTCTGAAAATGAAGGAAATATCCTATGTTCATTCCGAGGCTTATGCTGCCGGTGAATTGAAACACGGAACTATCAGTCTTATCGAGGACGGAACATTGGTTATCGGTGTTCTGACTCAGAGCGAGCTTTACGAAAAGACAGTAAGCAATATGGTAGAGTGCAAGAGCCGTGGAGCTTATCTTATGGGACTTACCTCCTACGGTCATTATGAAATAGAAGATACTGCTGATTTCACAGTCTATATCCCGAAAACAGACGAGCATTTTACGGCAAGTCTGGCAGTTATCCCACTTCAGCTTATGGGTTATTACCTTTCTGTTTCAAGGGGCTTGGATGTTGATAAGCCGAGAAATCTTGCTAAGAGTGTGACTGTGGAGTGATTCAGATTGTTAGATAGGAAATATACGATAGCAGTAGCCGGCACAGGCTATGTAGGACTGTCCATTGCAGTTCTTCTATCACAGCACCATAAGGTCTATGCAGTTGATATTATTCCTGAAAAGGTGGAGCTTATCAATCAGAGAAGCTCCACCTTTTCAGGATGATTACATAGAAAAGTACTTTGCGGAAAAGGAACTCGACCTTACCGCAACACTGGACGCTGAACTTGCGTATTCTTCGGCCGACTTTGTTATTCTGGCTACTCCGACTGTTTGAACCGTGATAATGATACAATGACACGAATATCCCTTTTGGGTGCATTTGGGTGCAAATAATGATAGCCTAATAGAGAATAGTAAAGGACTTTGAGATATCAATATTTTTTACACAAAGGGAGAACAGAAATCAATGGATAAAAAATATACAATAGCGGTAGCAGGAACAGGCTATGTTGGGTTGTCTATTGCTACATTATTATCACAGCACCATAAAGTTTATGCAGTTGATATTATTCCCGAAAAGGTGGAACTTATCAATCAGAGAAAGT
>ONVG01000003.1 GCA_900321195.1 uncultured Eubacteriales bacterium | reverse complement strand
CCGCCGTATATTTCGGAGCCGGGATATACGAAGCCTCTGCCCTTACAAAGAGCGACGATCTTTTCCATTGTTTTTTCGGTATTTTTCATTATTTTTCCTCCCTTAAAAATCGGATAAGCCTATTTTACCACGATTTTTTAAATACTTCAATAGTCTTATTGTCTATTGAAGGACAGGCAAATGAAAAAAATTCCGATTTTGTATAAAAAGGCGCATTCAATGACCAAAAGTATTTTTGCATAAAAATATGTGTTTAAAATATTGTCTTTATGATGTTCAGAGCGTTGACAAAAGATAGTGTTTAGGTTAAAATAAATAGTAGTCGATTGTACTCTGAAGCAGTGTATTTTTGTGTATTAACATTCACGTTTTATGCTGATATGCTTTTAGCGGATGAGTGCATTTTATTATGTCATCAAGTATCAAAAAATATTTTGTGAGGGTGGATATTAATGTCAGAAAACAAAAAATATGATGTCGGTATTCTTGGTGTTTGGATGGGCTGCAACTACGGAAGTATAATGACTTATTATGCTCTCGAACAGACATTTGAATCTATGGGATATTCAGTGCTTATGGTAGACAAGCTCCGTACAAGCAATTCAAAGGATGTAGAGCTTGAAATGACTCATTCCAGACGTTTTGCTAATGAGCATTACAATATAAGCCCTTCCTTTACCTTTAATGAATACGCAAAGCTCAATGAGCTTTGCGATACATTCGTTGTAGGCTCCGATCAGGTATGGAATTACGGTATAAGCAAGCATACCGGAAAGAAATTCTATCTTGATTTTGCCGATGACTCAAAAAGAAAGATAGCTTATGCGACCTCTTTCGGTCATTCGATAGACTTTGCTCCCGATGACGAAAGAAAAATCATTTCCTCGCTTATGAAAAGATTTGACGCTATATCAATGCGTGAGGATGACGGCGTTAATATATGCAGGGATATATACGGCGTTGAGTCTACTCAGGTACTTGACCCTGTATTTATGGTTGATCCTGAAAAGGTGTACATGCCGCTTGCCGAAAAATCATCTCACCGTGAGGAAGAACCCTTTATCGCCGCTTATATCCTTGACCCTACACCCGAAAAGAGAGAGGCTCTTCTCCATGTTTCAAAGAAGCTGGGCGGTATAAAGATAATCAACCTTCTTGACGGTCTGCCGTGGCTCTTTGAGGAAAACAAAAAGAAGATGGATCTTGACAACTGCATAGAAAATCTTCAGGTCGAGGATTGGCTCTATTATCTCAGCCATTCACAGTTCGTTGTTACAGACTCGTGTCACGGTGCAAGCTTTGCTATGATATTCAAGAAGAATTTCATAGCTATAACAAATAAAAGACGCGGATTTTCAAGGTTTAAATCACTTTCAAATCTCTTTGGTTTCAGGGACAGACTCGTTACCGAGGTGCCGAGAATACTTATGGATGATTCTCTCATGGAGCCTGTTGATTACAATAAGATAGACGAGATAATGCAGAGAGAGAGAAAGAGAAGCTTTGAGTGGCTCAAAAATGCAATGACAATGCCGAGAACCGAAAAGAAGGTAGAAGTGCCTGTTGTAAATCCTGCGCCTGCAAAGACGATAACCTCTGATGATGTTGACTTTGAGAACTGTAAAATAGTAGCATCACTGCTTAAAGAATACGGTATCTCACATGTCGTTCTTTCATCGGGCACAAGACATGTACAGCTTGTAAAATTCTTTGAGAATAATTCTTATTTCCATACACACAATGTCCTTGACGAGAGAAGTGCGGGCTTCTTTGCTATAGGTCTTGCGACAAGACTCAATGAGCCTGTAGCTGTATGCTGTACGTCTGGTACTGCCTCATCAAACTATCTTACATCCGTTTCCGAGGCTTATTATCAGCGTGTGCCTGTAGTTTATATAACAGCAGACAGATATCCCTCATATCTAAATCAGAAGGAAGCTCAGATGGTTCCTCAGAGCAATATGTATCAGAGCGTATGCCGCAGATCTGTTACTCTGCCGATAGTTCCCGATGAGCTGAATAAGTTAGTGTCAAGAAGGCTTGTATGCGATGCGCTCATATCGATGACAAAGGGTGTAAAAGGTCCTGTTCATATAGATGTGCCGCTCCAGTTCATATCAAAGAGAGAGCCTGCCGCATACAGACTCAGAAATGAATACAAGAAGATAGATTATGTTGACTACAGAACAGACGATATAAAATGGGTGGATATAATCAAGAAAATGCGTGAGTCAAGGATAGCTGTAATATACGGTCAGAACCCTGTTGTATCAAAGAGTTTCGTTGAAAAGCTTGATGCCTTTGCAGACAGATTCAACTGTGTAATAGCAAAGGAGCATATTTCAAATATCCACTGCAAGAAATCCGTAAACATGTTCAATATGCTCAAGGCAAGGAACCTTAATCATGACATGATAATGGATATCAAGCCGAATATAGTAATAACCGTAAATGCAGGTACTGCAACGATAACCCGTGACCTTATAAAACGCTATAAATACAATATCGAGCATTGGGATATAATCGAGAACGGCAATGTTGAAGACCCGTACAGAAAGCTTACAAGGGTATTCGCTTACGACTTCAACAGCTTTATAGACAAGATACTTTCACTTACGGAATATATGCCTACAGATGATTCTATGTACAAAGCATGGAAAAAATATGAGTCTGCGTATAACGTAAAGGCGTCAAATTACAGCCAGTCCTATGCAGTTGCAAAGCTCATGGAAAAAATGCCTAAGAATTCAGTTCTCCATATCGCAAACAGCAACACTATAAGAATGGCAGCCGGCAACCCGATATCTCCTGAAGTAAAGGTTTACTGCAACAGAGGTACAAACGGTATAGACGGCTCAGCGTCATCATTCATGGGACAGTGCGCTGTAAGCAAGGAGCCGTGCTTCCTTATGATAGGCGACCTCAGCTTCTTCTATGATATGAACTCCGTATGGAACAAAAAGCTTAAAGGAAATGTAAGGATAATGCTGTTCAATAATAACGGCGCAGGTCTCCTTAAATTCCATAACAGCCCTGCTATAACCTCAGTTCATAATGCGATAGCTAAGGGCTGGGTAGAGGATCTTGGATTTAAGTATCTTTCATCAAGAAATGCAGAGGAATTTGATGCCGCTATAGAAGAATTCTCAAAGGCTGATTCGGATAAGGCTATGTTCTTTGAGGT
This sequence comes from uncultured Eubacteriales bacterium, assembly GCA_900321195.1. Taxonomy (GTDB): domain Bacteria; phylum Bacillota; class Clostridia; order Oscillospirales; family Acutalibacteraceae; genus UBA1213. The sequence continues at coordinate 19,857 of ONVG01000003.1, read as the reverse complement.
GTTCTGCTGATAAGGAATTTATTCTTAAAAAACTAATGATTTAGTGCTTGTAAGTTTTTTTGATATATGATATCATTTATATATAAAATATAACTAACTTATCGGGAGTGAAATATTTTGGGAAGAACCAATTCAAGAAACAGTTCTAAAAACAATGCGAAGCAGCCGGCAAAACAGTTTGAAACAGAAAAAACAGTTTCAGGTGCAGCCGAAGCGTTTGTAAAGGCTGTCAAAGAAGAAAAAAAGGTATATACGGATCCGATACTTGAAAAGAGAGAATCAGAGGAAAAGCCGCTCGCTTTACTTGAAACACTCTGGTTCAATGAAGATTACGGCAGCCTTATAGATGTTTATGCGCTTGATAATACAGTAAAGTCTTTTGGATATGATACTGTAATTATGAATAAGCCTTGTGAGCTTTGCAGTGAGGATGAACCGGAGGATGAGAGCATCTCCGAAAAATTCATCGGAAAATACTGTACGCTTGCTAAAAAGGCTTCAACAAAGAAGCAGCTTGAAGATGCTGCAAAGAGCGCTGACGCCGTTATCATAGGTACAGGCGATATATGGAGCTATGATAAGATAACTAAGTTTACCAAAAATCATTATTTCCTTGATTATGTTCACGATGGTCAGAAGAAGTTCAGCTACGGAACATCTTTCGGACGCGCTTATACAGGACCTTTTGGTGAGGAACTGAAAACAGTAGCAAGAGACCTAAGACGTTTCAGCGCTGTATCTGTAGACAGCTTTGATACTCTTGAAATAGCAAAAAGTCATTTCGGTAAGAATACGGATGTAGTCGCAGATCCTATCTTCTTATGCGGCAGAGAGTGCTTTGAGGCTATGGCTGCAAATGCCGGATGCAGGGCTGATGAACATGCTGACGATACATTTATAGTAAGCTATATCAAAACTCCCGACCCGAGAAAAGCACAGCTTGTATTAACTACAGTCCTCTGCGTAATCTTGCCGATATAAAAACTGCTGCCGAGATGGCAGAAAAATCAAAGGATGAGAAAAAGACAGTACTGAAAGCTATTGATAATTTAATTGAAAAGCTTGACAAGGATGCTGCCGAAGAAACAGCAGAGGAAAAGAAAGAGGATACAAGCTTCGGACTTACGCCTGCAAAGGTAAATTCGATAGAGGACTGGCTTTTCTACATACTTAACAGCGAGTTCTTTATAACAGATGATTATTATGCAGTTTGTCTTGCTCTCAGCTTCAATAAGCCGTTTGTTTTTGTTGAGTCCAAAAACTGTGATGAAATGCAGAAGGTAAGCAATCTCCTCTCACAGCTTGGTCTGGAAGAAAGAATAGTATGCACAGAGGATGATTTCAAAAGTAAGGAATATCTTTTCAGAATGCCGATAAGATATAACAAGGTCAACAAGGTGCTTGACAGCATTAAAAAGCAGTCATATGAGTGGCTCGGCGCGCAGCTTGAAGTTAAGCCGGATAAATCAGAAGTTGAAGAGTGAGGTAAGAAAATGGGCAGTGTCAAATTTAAGCTTCAGAATATAATTATTGAAAACAGAAGAAATCTTGACGAGCATTGGTGGATGATGTACAGAGGCGACCGTTTCGGTTATGATAATATCGAATCAGCTAATACTCTGCGCGCAAGAAACTTTGTCGAGTTCTTTACATACTTTAACTCATTTTCACTTGGTAAGTGGCAGAAATATACCAATATCGGTAATGTAACACTTAACCTTAATGTAAAGGGTCATTTCAGCATAAGACTTTTCGGTCACTACATGGAAGGCGGTGAGATAGAAAAGGAAATGTTTGAGCCGAAGGAATACTATTTTACCGAAAAGACGGAAATAAGCATTCCGATATCGAAGGGAATAAAAAGTACCGTTGTCGGCTTTCAGATGGATATACTTGATTATCAGGACGGTGAAGACAGACCGGCATTCTATCTCTATGACGGAAACTGGTCAACTGTTATCGACAGCAGCCTTATAAATGATATAAGGATAGCTCTTACAACAGTTACATTCAAGAAAGAGGACTTCATCACAAGAAATATGGGCATACTCGAAAGAGAGCTTTTCTATACCGATGAACCTGCAAAGGATCACATAAAGGTAAGGATAATCGATAACGGCAGAACACTCGACCCGGAGGATTTTGAGTGTGAATATATCGAGCTTGTACAGAATGACAATACAGGCGGCAGCGGCGGCTATACAAGAGGCATTATCGAGGCTATAAACGATAAGGATTATGACCCTACTCATGTTCTTCTTATGGACGATGATGTTATGGTCCTCCCTGAGAGCTTCATAAGAACATATACTCTCCTTGCAGTTCTCAAAAAGGAATATGATGAAAGATATGTAAGCGGCGCTATGCTGTTCTATGAGCAGATGAATATTCAGCATGAGGACGTAGGCTTTGTACATGATGACGGCGCATACGGTCCGAATAAGCCCGGCATGGCTATGCATATATGGGACTCTGTTCTCAGAAATGACCAGGATATCACATACCACAAGAATTCATATGCAGGCTGGTGGTACTGCTGTGTTCCGGTAAAGAAGATAGACAGAGAGCATCTTCCGCTTCCGCTGTTCATCAGAGGTGACGACGTTGAATTCAGCCTTGCAAACAATGCGGAATTCATCTCACTCAACGGTATATGCATATGGCACAAGGGCTTTACAACAAAGTTCAATGCTGCGCTGGAGCTTTATCAGGTACACAGAAACAGCCTTATCATACAGTCAACCAGCGGCATCTGCAAGGATATAAACTTTATCGGCAGAATAGACGGCTTCTTCTGGAAAGAGCTTTCACGTCTTGCATACAATAACTGCGACCTTCTTCTTGATGCTGTCGAGGAATACTGCAAGGGTCCTGCGTTCCTTTATGAGCCTAACGGCGAAACACTTATGAAGGAGCATTTCAAGAAGAATGAAGTAATGCTTCCGGCTGAGCAGGCATATCCCGATATACACATAGATTACGATTCTATCTACAGAATGAACGATGTACCGCTCACCACAACAAAAGCAAGATTTTACAGATATACCTGCAATGGTCAGACATTGCCAGATATGTTCCTTAAAGATACGGTAGCAGTTATAGCTTACGACTGGTTTGACGACCCTGCAAAGCAGTTCCTTGCAAAAGAGATACTTGCAGTAAACCCCCATGACCACACAGCTTGTCTCAGAAAGAGAGATAAAGCGCGTTTCAAGGCTCTTGTTGAAAGACACAACTATGTAATGAGCTACTACTATAAGAACAAGGAAAAGATAGACCGCAGATATGCAGAGAGCGCAAAGACACTCAAATCTGAAGCATTCTGGCGCAAATATCTTAAAATGGACTGATATAATAAAAGCAAATGCACAGCATACCTCGATAAAAGGTTTGCTGTGCATTTTTTCAGCCGTTTACTGCCGGAAGCTCGATAATAAACGTACTTCCTTTTCCTGTCTGACTTATTGCGGAGCATTTTCCGCCGTGCATTTCGGTTATCTGCTTTACTATCGCAAGCCCAAGCCCCGAAACGCCTTTTCCTTTTCTTTTTCTTGAAGTGTAATATCTGTCCCATATAAGCTCAAGCTCGGATTCGGGAATGCCGTTTCCGAAGTCAGTGACCTCTGCTTTGGCTATGCCGTCATCGGCGGAGAGTTTTAGTACTATTTTTTTGCTTTCGCCTGTGTGACGGAATGCGTTGTCCATGAGATTGTAGAATGCGCGTTCAAGACGGCTGCTGCTGCCGTTTACTATGATGTTTTTCTGAATGTCTGTTTCTACGACTATTCCTTCATGCTTATAAAGCTGTCTGAAGCTGTCTGCTGTCTTTTCGGCTATGCGGCTTATGTCTGTCGGCACAAGCTCATCCCTGACATCGTTTGTTTTAAGCTCGGAATATTCCATTATCTCGTTTACAAGAGCCGTTAGTCTGTCAGCCTCTTTTATGACTATAGCAAGATCCTGACTGCTTTGCTCCTTGTCCTCCCATGATATGTCCCTTATCATCTCTGCATAGCCTTTTATCATGGTTATAGGAGTTCTCAGGTCGTGAGATACGTTTGCCAGAAGCTCCATCTGATAATCCTTTGCCTGCAAAAGCTTTACATTCGTTTTGTCAAGCGTATCGCTCAGCTCGTCAAGCTCGGAGCAGAAGCCCTTTGAGAAATCGCTTGTATATTCATTTTCGCCGAGAAGCCTTGCTTTTTCGGAAAGTCTGTCAACGGGCGCTGCAAAACGTTTTGCAATGAACCATGACAGTATAAAGCCGGCTATAACGGAAAGGATAGTTACCCATACAAGCTGCATGCTGATAATATTTACCGATGAACCGACAGCATCTATCGAAGCGCTGACATAAAGCACCGCTTTTTCATCGGAATCATAGGAGCCATAATAGTCTATGTATGAACCGCAGGTATATATATCATCAGATCTGTATTCGACAAGACCGCTTTCGGACGACAAAAGTACAGTTAAGAATTCATAATATGTTTCCGGCAGTAAGCGGTAGCCGCCATGCCGTTTTTGTTTCTGCTTTAATTCTGTTACCTGTCCGGTGCTTTCGCTGAGGTCGTCTCTCATATCCTTTTTACGCATACCGTTGAAGGAGTCCGAAGCATAATATATATCGTTATCCTGACTTATAATGAATATCAAAAGCGAATTTTCCTTTGCCAATCTGTCTATCTTGTCATTTATATCACTGCTGCTGCTTTGAGCAATAATTTGTTCGGCGGCTTTTCTTGTATTGCTTATGACCATAGCGTCATAGAAGCTTTGCAGGAATACTGTCTGCAAAAGCCACAGCACAATGAATATCATAGCCGTGAAAAGCACGAAGTACATCCAAAGCTTGAACTTGAAGCTTTTAGTTTTTATCTTCAAATTTGTATCCCGCCCCTCGTATAGTATGTACTGAGTCACGGTATTTTCCTAATTTTCCTCTGAGGAGCTTTATCTGCCAGTCAACAGTTCTGTCGTCACCGAAGTAGTCATATCCCCATACTTCATTGAGTATCTGATCTCTCGACAGAACTATCCCCTTGTTTCTGACAAGATAGAGAAGAATACCGTATTCTTTGGCTGTAAGGTCGGTCTTTTCGCCGTCAATATATACTGTATGACCGGGAATATCTATCTCTATACCGCCGGCTTTGACAATGCTGTCGTTTTTCTTTTCCGCTGTAACAGAGTGACGCTTTATTATGACCTTTATTCTTGCCATAAGCTCTTTTGGAGAGAACGGTTTTGTTACATAATCGTCAACGCCGACCTCAAACCCGAAAAGCTTATCATATTCCGTTCCTCTTGCGGAAAGCATAATGACAGGTATATCCTTTGTTTCATGAATTTTTCTGCACGCTGTAAAACCGTCGGTATCGGGCATCATAACATCCATGATTATAATGTCAAAATCCTCTTTTTTGCATATCTCTATCGCATCACTGCCGTCCTCAACGCTTGTAACTTCATATCCTTCGCGTTCTGCGTATCTTTTTATGAGCATAGAGATATCCGTTTCGTCATCAGCTATAAGTATTTTTGGCATAAGAACCACCTCAATGTAAAAGTTATGGATATATTATACACCACACAGGCGGTTTTTCATAGTACAAAATATTTCTTACAGACAATACGCTCACAGAATGCATATGCATCCTGTGAAGCGTACATTTTACGGAGTATCGTTTTTGCGGATATTTTTTGTTTAAAGTGAAGCTGTTTCTGCGTCTGACTGCACTTCGCTGTTTTGCTGCGATTTTTTCAGGTGCTTTCTGCGGCGTTCAGGCTTTGCTGTGCCGTCAGATGTGCTGTCAGATGTGCTGTCCTGTGATTTTTTGTGCTTTCTGAGCTTTGCAGCTTTGTTTTCAGTCGTGTTGTCTGCTGTTTCGTCTGTTGTGCTGTCTGTTGTGCTGTTCGGGCATTTGTGTCTGTGAGGTCTTTTGAGCTGCTTTTCAGCGTCTTCCGTCTGACCTTCTGCAAGACCTTTTTTCTGCTTTTTGTGTCTGTGTGTTTTTGTGCTGTCCTGAGTGCTGTCCTGCTGCTCGGATATGCTCGTGCCGTTCTGAGCGTCTGACGCCGCTGCCGACTCAGCAGCGGCAGCGGTTGCGCCGCCTGTAATTATCAGTGCTGAGATGATGCATACAGCCGCAAGACTTTTTTTGTGCTTCATTGTTATCAGTCCTTTCTTTGAATTTATATACTGAATCTTATTTCTAAGAGTCAGACATATTTTCATGCGCCGTTCGGTTATCAGAACTGAGCCATTTCGCCGGGTCTGCCCATGCCGCCCATGCCTCCCATGCCGCCTCGTCCGCCGCCCATCATGGACTGCGGGATAGAGTCTACCTGAGTGCCGTTTATGATTATTGTACCGCCGTTGAACTGTGCAGTACCGTCATAGTCGAATGATGACATCTGTGCTGTCACATCTATTGTGCCGCCGTTTACGATTATATTTCCGTTTGCGTCAACACCGTCCGTATCGCCCTGTCCCATTACTATAGTTGTATAGCCGCCGTTGAATTCTACAGTCGGTGTGCCGAGACTTTTGCTCTTCTGAGAAGCGTTTATTCCGTCGTCAGATGCGGTGATGTTTATAGTACCGCCGTTTATCTGTACATATGTTCCCTCGATACCCTCTGAGGCTGTTATGCTGAATGTTCCGCCGTCTATCTGAACTATAGTTGTTGCCTGTACAGCATCGCTTGAAGCCTTGATATTGAATGTGCCGTCTTTTATGTATATCTGACCGACAGTATCATCATCGTCATTTCCGCTGTTGAAAGCGTCTTTTGATGAGTTTATCTCAAAGTTTCCTGCATATACGGATATTGAGTCTTTGGCTTCAATGCTGTCTTTTGCGGTAGTTATATTGTATGTTCCGCCTGTTATCTTTATATCGTCCTTGCAGGAGATACCGTTTTCTGATGAGCTTATAACAAGTGTTCCCGTACCGTTGAGTACTATATCATCCTTTGAGAATATTACTGCATCGGTATTTGTATCACCGTCGGATGTGAAGGTTCCTGTAACGGAGAGTGTGCTTGTGCTGTCTGTCGTTGTGATGAAGCACTTGTCAGCCGATACTACATATATAACAGGGAAGCTGTCGTTTGTAACTGTAAGACCGTCAAGCACTAACTGGACTTTTGCTTTATTGTCGGCTTCGACCTTTACGGTAAAGTTGCTTGCGCTGCCTGTTATGATGTAAACGCCTTCTTCTGTTATTGTTTCTGTCTTGTTGTCGCTTGCCTGTATTGTTTTGGCATCGGATGTATCAGCAGTCTGCTTTAAGTCACGCTCCGAGAATATATCGGATGTGTCTATCTTGCTGTTTGATACAGACTCTATGATCACCTTTGAGCTTGAAGTACTGTCCGAAGATTCATCAGCTTTGGAGCTTTGTGATGACTGAGAATTTTCGGTGCTTTGTGAGCTTTGCTCCGTATTTTTGCTGCTGTCAGCAGTGCTTTCGGCGGTGCTGACAGTGCTTGCAGCATCTTTTGAAGATACAGATGTCTGTGAGCTTGCTGTACTTGCAGATGAACTGCCTGATGTATTGTTTGAAGTACATGCAGCGAGTGAGCATATAAGGAATGCTGAGATCATTACGGCCATAGTCTTTTTTAACATATTGAAAACCTCCTTGAAATTCTGAGCTTTGTTTTTTTGTTTTTGTTGTTTCTGTGATTACAGTATATTATGTCTTTTAGGAAATGATAAGGAATTAATTAGGAATTAATGTGGAAAAACTATTAACTTTATGTTAAATGGCAGCTCTGATTTTAAGTTTTTCCGTGACCTTGACCTGTATATTTATTAACATTTTAGCTTTGAGTTTTGAGTTTTAATTCCACTTTCAACATTCCACATTGTACAAAATGCCTGCTTAAAGTTTGTGTATCGTGTCAGATGCTATGCTGTAAATTGGAATTGACTTTAACACTGTAAAGTGATATAATGTATGAGTGCTTTTTTACAGATATTATGATATGCTCAGTCAGCAAGCAGCTTTTCGGCATTGGTATGAAGTATCATATCCTTTTGTTTGTCGCTTATCCCGTCAAGCCTTCTGAAATGGTCAATATAAGCTTTTTGGTCATTCCACGGGCTGTCTGTGCCGAAGAGTATCTTGTCCGCTCCATGCACTTTTATCGTTTCGATAACATCCTCGTCTGTATTATTGCAGAAATGGGTGAGAGACGGGAATGAACAGCTTATCTCAATATAGCAGTTTGTTCCTGCAAGATATTTCATTACATCCTCGTGCATGAGCATACCGCCTAAGTGTGCGAATATGATGAAGGGTTCTGTAACGCCTGTTTCAAGGCTTACCCTGTCAAGAACAGCTCTTGCCTTTTCGGGCGGACAGTGTATAACGTCAAATGCAGGGTCAACTCCTGCGTGTGTGATGACTTTAAGACCGAGCCTTGCACATTCGCTTATTATTTTGATGTATCTTTCATCATCTATGAATGTGCCCGTATAGTCGGGATGTATCTTTATTCCCTTGAAGCCGTTTTCTTTGAGATATCTCAGCTTTTCGGGGATATTATCATCATCGGGATGTATCCCGCCGAATGAAACGAGCCTTTTCTGTGTTTTGTTTATGTTCAGAGCAAAATTATTTATCGTGTCAAACTGTTCCTTGCGTGTTGCAACGGGAAGTATGACAGACTTGTCAATACCTGCATCATCCATGCTTTTCAGAAGTCCTGAAAGTGTGCCGTCTGTATTTGCACAGACGTTTTTTGCAGAGTTTACGAGCGCATTTATCGTGCGTTCGGCTATTTTGTCGGGGTAGATATGTGTATGAAAATCGATTACCATGTTTATTCCTCTCTTGATAACGGCTTTGATAATATTGCTGTATTGTTTTGCAGTATCAGCAAAGTAAAATATAGCATATATTATTGAGATAATATTTCCATTAAAGAAAAATAAAGGAGAGATAATTAAATGGATATGTTTATCAAGATACTGTTTCTGGTCGTATTCTTTGCGGTCATGATAGGTGTCGGCATATACTGTCGGAAACAGGCAACAAATGTAAACAGCTTTGTGCTGGGAAATCGTTCTGTAGGCCCCTGGCTCACGGCTTTTGCGTTTGGTACTTCATACTTTTCAGCCGTAATATTTGTAGGCTATGCAGGACAGTTCGGCTGGAGATTCGGACTTGCATCTACATGGATAGGTCTGGGAAATGCGTTTATAGGCTCACTTCTGGCATGGAACGTGCTTGGCAGACGTACAAGAGTAATGACACAGCACCTTGATTCTGCCACTATGCCCGACTTCTTTGCAAAGAGATATGATTCAAAGGCACTCAAAATTGCCGCATCGGTCATAATCTTTATTTTCCTTATACCTTATACGGCGTCGCTCTACAACGGTCTTTCAAGACTTTTTGAAATGGCGTTCGGCATACCCTATGTTTACTGTGTTCTTGCAATGGCAGTGCTGACAGGCGTTTATGTAGTTCTGGGCGGCTATATGGCTACGGCTATAAACGACTTTATACAGGGTATAGTAATGCTTGCAGGCATAGTTGCGGTAATAGTTGCAGTAATGCAGGTAAACGGCGGTCTTACCGAAACTATCGCAAAGCTTTCACAGCAGAGTGTGACTACAGCAGGCGGAACTGAATTCAAGGGCGTATATACATCCTTCTTCGGTCCCGATATATTCGCGCTTATCGGTGTTGTTATACTTACATCGCTCGGCACATGGGGACTTCCTCAGATGGTACAGAAATTCTATGCTATCAAATCCGAAAAATCTATCAGTACGGGAACTATAGTTTCAACTGTATTTGCTATAATAGTAGCAGGCGGCTGTTACTTCCTCGGCGGCTTCGGCAGACTTTTCGGTACGGCAGGTCCCGACGGAAAGCCCGTAGGCGGTTATGACTCTGTTATACCGACAATGCTCGAAAATCTTTCTCCTATGATAATAGGTATAGTTGTTATCCTCGTGCTTTCGGCATCAATGAGTACGCTTTCAAGCCTTGTTCTTACATCAAGCTCGGTGCTCACTATCGACTTCATAGACCCTGTTTTCTGCTCCAAAAAGAAAATGGAGGAGAAGAGCAAGCTTCTCTGGATAAGAGTACTTATAGTTTTCTTTATCGCAATATCTGCTATAATAGCAATAGTACAGGCAAGCTCACCTGTTATGTTCATATCTCAGATGATGGGCGTTTCATGGGGCGCACTTGCAGGCGCATTCCTTGCTCCGTTCATGTACGGACTTTATATGAAGCGTGTGCCCAGGTGTGCAGTATGGATAAACTTCGTTCTGGGTATCGGAATATCCCTTGCATCGTTTGCATGCAATATAGGCGGAGTCAAGTTCGACAATGCTGTGCTTGAATATTTCAAGTCACCTATAAACGCAGGTATGTTAGCTATGCTTTTGGGTATAGTTCTCACTCCGATAATAACTCTTATCGCTCCTGCAAAGGATAAGGACAGACTTGAGGGCATATTCTCATGCTATAACAGGAAGGTAACGGTTTCCTCAAAGAAGTCTATCGTTGAGGAAGCATCCGAGGAGATATTTGACGATATGCCTGCCGAGAAGCCGGCAAATGCAGTCAAAACAACAAAAGACGCTGATTCTAAAAATAAAAAAAATAAGAAAAGGAAATGATAAGAATGATGTTTCAGAAGGACATTGAAACACTCCCAAGAACCGAGATTGAGAAGATACAGCTTGAAAGACTGAAAGAAACAGTCAAGTACTGCTATGATAATGTACCGCTGTATCACAAAAGACTCACGGATGCAGGTGTCGGCGACGGCTCAAAGATAAAGACGCTTTCCGACATCGAGTATATCCCTTTTACAACAAAGGATGATTTCCGTGACAACTATCCTTTCGGACTTATGGCTGTTCCGATGAAGGATATAGTAAGAATACATGCGTCATCAGGTACGACAGGCAAGCCGACAGTCGGTGTCTACACAAAAGAGGATATAAAGATATGGGCTGACATAGTTTCGAGAGTTGCCGTTGCAGGCGGCGTTACTGCCGATGATGTTATACAGATAAGCTTCGGTTACGGATTGTTTACGGGTGCGCTCGGACTTCATTACGGTATGGAAAATATCGGTGCTACAGTAATACCGGCTTCATCGGGAAACACCGAAAAACAGCTTATGATGATGCGTGACTACGGCGTAACAGGTCTTGTTGCAACACCGTCATACGCTCTCTATCTTTCGGAAGCCGTAAAGGAAGCAGGCTATCCGCTTTCTGACTATAAGCTCCGCCTTGGAATACTCGGCTCCGAGCCGTGTACGCCTGCCATGAGGTCACAGATAGAGTCAAACTTCAATATCCGTGTATCAGACAACTACGGCATGACAGAGCTTGGCGGTCCCGGCGTATCCGGCGACTGTGAGGCAAGAAACGGTATGCATTTTGCGGAGGATCACTTCCTGCCTGAGATAATCGACCATGATACAGGCAAGAAGCTTGGAGAAGGCGAGGTAGGCGAGCTTGTTATAACCACTCTTACAAGACGCGGAATGCCGGTGCTCAGATACAGAACAAAGGATATCACAAAGATAAGCTACGAGCCATGCTCATGCGGAAGAACACATGCAAGAATGGCAAAGACTATGGGCAGAACAGACGATATGATGATAATAAAGGGTGTAAACGTGTTCCCGACACAGATAGAGAACATCCTTATCAACATAAAGGACATTGCTCCGCACTACATGCTGATAATCACAAGAGAGCATTACAAAGACAGCCTTGAAATAAAGGTAGAGCTTCAGAATGCGGCGCTCCTTGACAACTATCAGAGCCTCAGCGCACTGAAATCACATATCGAGGCAAAGATGCAGTCTATACTCGGACTTCGCACAAAGGTAACTCTTGTTGCTCCTAAGACGATAGAGCGTTTCCAGGGCAAGGCAAAGCGTATAGTTGACCTCAGAAACCAGTAATGCTACGATATAAAGCCCGACCGTAAATAAGATGATTATTTATTCGTTCTTATTTATTCTTTATTATTTATTTAAGGTGGTAGAAAGATGAAAGAACTTTTGATAGGAAATGCTGCGCTGGCAAGAGGTCTTTATGAGGCCGGATGCGCTGTTATTTCAAGCTATCCCGGTACACCGAGTACTGAAATAACCGAAGAATTCGCTAAATTCAATGACGCTTACTGTGAGTGGGCGCCTAATGAGAAGGTAGCTATGGAAACAGCTTTCGGCGCATCTCTCAGGGGAAAGCGCTCAGCCTGTTGTATGAAGCATGTCGGACTTAATGTTGCAGCCGACCCGCTCTTTACTATGTCATATACGGGCGTTAATGCAGGTATGGTAATATGCGTTGCAGATGACCCGGGTATGCACTCATCTCAGAACGAGCAGGATTCACGTCATTATGCCGTAGCTGCAAAGGTGCCTATGCTTGAACCGTCGGATTCTCAGGAAGCTCTCGATTTTGCGAAAACAGCCTATGAGATATCCGAGGAATTCGATACTCCTGTTTTTATAAAAATGTGTACACGTGTCGCTCACTCTCAGAGCATAGTAGAAAAGGGCGAAAGAGTTGAAGTGACAAAGGAATATGTCAAGAATCCGAAAAAATATATAATGGCTCCTGCAAATGCTATAGCACGTCATCCCTTTGTTGAGGAGAGAACAAGAAAGCTCACGGAATATGCCGAAACATCTCCGCTCAACAGAGCAGAGGACGGCGACGGAAGCAGGGATTTCGGTATCATAACTTCATCTACATCATATCAGTATGTAAAAGAGGTATTCGGAAATACTGTTCCCGTACTTAAATTGGGTATGGTAAATCCGCTGCCTGTAAAGCTTATACAGGATTTTGCAGCTAAAGTCGGCAAGGTGTATGTTATAGAAGAGCTTGACCCGATCATCGAAACTCACTGCAAAATGATAGGCGTTGAAGTTACCGGCAAGGAAATGTTCTCGATGCTTGGCGAGTTCTCACAGAAAACTATAGCCAAGGCTTTCGGTCTTGAAGACAAGGAAAATGTATCTCTTGAAACAAGCATTCCCGTAAGACCGCCTATGATGTGTGCAGGATGTCCTCACAGAGGAATGTACTATGTTCTTGCAAAGAACAAGATAACAGTACTCGGAGATATCGGCTGTTATACTCTTGGCTCAATGCCGCCGCTCAATGCGCTTGATATGACTCTTTGCATGGGCGCATCCGTTTCGGGACTTCACGGCTATAACAAGGCAGGTCAGAGTGAAACGGAAAACAAGACAGTATGTGTTATAGGTGACTCTACCTTTATGCATTCGGGTGTTACAGGTCTTATAAATATAGCATATAACCAGTCTAACTCTACCGTTATCATACTTGACAACTCAATAACAGGTATGACAGGTCATCAGCAGAATCCGACGACCGGTCTTAACATAAAGGGCGACCCTGCCGGAAAGGTAGATCTTGAAAGCCTTTGCAGATCTGTAGGAATAAATTCCGTAAGAGTTGTAGACCCGTATGATCTTGAGGAATGCGAGAAAGTCGTAAAAGAGGAGCTTGCAAAGAACGAGCCTTCTGTTATCATCTCACGCAGACCCTGTGTACTTCTCAAGTATGTAAAGCCGAAAAAGCCGCTTCACATCAATAAGGAAAAATGCCGCGGATGCAAGCGCTGCATGAAGTTCGGATGTCCTGCAATATCATTCAGGGACGGTCACGCTGTTATCGACAATACACTTTGTATCGGCTGCGGCGTATGTGCAGGTCTTTGTCCGTTTGATGCATTTGAAAGTGAGGTAGAGTAATATGACAAAAAATATTATGATCGTAGGCGTTGGCGGTCAGGGCTCTCTGCTTGCTTCAAAGCTTTTGGGCAGACTTCTTGTTGATGAAGGCTTTGACGTTAAAGTAAGCGAGGTACACGGAATGAGCCAGAGAGGCGGTTCTGTTGTAACATACGTTAAGTTCGGTGAAAACGTATATTCTCCGATAATCGAAGAGGGAGAGGCTGACTTCATAGTAAGCTTTGAAAAGCTTGAAGCCGCAAGATATATAAAGGATCTCAAAAAGGGCGGCACTGTCATAGTAAATACCCAGCAGATAGACCCTATGCCTGTTATAATCGGAAATGAATCATATCCCGAAGGCGTACTTGATGAGATGAAGGCTAAGGGCGTTAATGTTGACGATATAGACGCTCTTGCGCTTGCATCAGAGGCAGGCTCTGCAAAGGCTTGTAATATAGTCCTCATGGGCAGACTTGCAAAATATTTTGATATCCCCTATGAAAAGTGGGAAGCAGCAATAGAAAAGATAGTAAAGCCGAATTTTATAGAAATAAACAAGAAAGCGTTCAGCTTAGGATACAACAAGTAAATCAACAATTAAATAAGGTGTGATAAAAAATGGAAACGAAGGAAAAAAGGTACTTTCAGCCCGAATATGAGACGATGCCCGTTGAGAATATAAAAAAGCTCCAGAGTGAAAAGCTTGTAAAGCAGGTAAAATATGTCTATGAGAATGTCGCATATTATCGTGAGCTAATGGATAAAAAGGGCGTAAAGCCGGAGGATATCAAAGGTGTAGACGACCTTCATAAGCTCCCGTTCATCAAAAAGGATGATCTGCGTGAAGCATATCCCTACGGACTTCTTGCAACGGATATAAAGAACTGCGTCCGCATACATTCAACATCAGGTACAACAGGAAAGCGTGTAGTTGCATTCTACACACAGAATGACGTTGACCTTTGGGAAGAATGCTGTGCCCGCGCTCTTACAGCGGCAGGCGTTACAAATGATGATGTATGTCAGGTATGCTACGGCTACGGACTTTTTACAGGCGGCGCAGGACTTCACGGCGGTTCACACAAGGTAGGAAGCCTTACGCTCCCAATGTCCAGCGGCAACACCGAAAGACAGATACAGTTTATGATGGATCTTAATTCCACAGTACTTTGCTGTACTCCGTCATACGCTGCATATATAGGCGAAACACTCAAAGAAAAGGGATATAAGCCGGAGGACAACAAGCTCAAGGCAGGCATTTTCGGCGCAGAGCCCTGGACAGAGGAAATGAGAAGGGATATCGAGAAAAATCTCGGCATAAAGGCTTATGATATTTACGGTCTTACCGAGCTGAGCGGTCCGGGCGTAGCATTTGAATGCGAGGAACAGAAAGGAATGCACGTCAACGAGGACCACTTCATAGCTGAGATAATCGACCCGAATACAGAGGAAGTACTCCCTGTAGGCTCAAAGGGCGAGCTTGTATTCACATCACTTGATAAGGAAGCTTTCCCGCTCCTTCGTTACCGCACAAGAGATATCTGTATCCTTTCCCGTGAGAAATGCTCCTGCGGCAGAACATTCATAAGAATGACAAAGCCTTTGGGACGTTCGGATGATATGATGATAATAAGAGGCGTTAACGTATTCCCAAGCCAGATAGAAACAGTTCTTCTCAACTGCGGCTATGCGGCTAACTATCAGATAATCATTGACAGAGTAAACAACACCGATACATTTGATATCAATGTAGAGATGAATCCCGAAGATTTTGCGGATATTCCGAATGTTATAACCGGCAAGGAAAAGAAGCTCCAGTCTGCTATGAAAACAATGCTCGGAATAAGCCCGAAAATACATCTTCTTGCGCCTAAGAGCATAACACGTTCGGAAGGCAAGGCTGTAAGAATTATCGACAACCGTAAGCGTTTAGGAATAAACATATGATAAAATAAAACAATACAAAGGAGGACATTATCATGGCAGTAAAGCAGATCTCAATTTTTGTAGAGAACAAGGAAGGCAAGCTGGTGACGATAACCGACGCCATAGCTACTGCGGGCATTGACATAAGGGCAATGAGCGTTGCAGATACTCAGGACTTCGGTATTTTCAGACTTATCGTTACAGACCCTGACAAAGCAAAGGAAGCGCTTGAATCATCGGGATGTTTTGTATCGATAACACAGGTAGTAGGTGTTTCAATACCTGACGAGCCCGGTTCACTTGCCAAGGTAGTAAAAATTCTTGCGAGGTACAATATAAACATCGAGTATATGTATGCATTTATTGCAGTAGCAAAGAAAAATGCATCAGTTGTTCTCCGTGTTGCCGACAACGAAGCTGCCGAGAAGATACTTGTCGAAAACGGCATAACTCTCCTTCAGGAATCGGATATCGTTAATTTCTGACAGTTCAGCTAAAAGACAAAATTTAATATTTCGGCATAATAATAACAGCCATGATGACTTATCCGGTCACCATGGCTGTGTTTTGCTTTTTATTTTTTGAGGAGCAGGCTCATCACCACCAGCTCATTACATAGCGGTAGAGGTCTTCATATCTTCTTGCAGAGTTGTTCCATGAGTAGTCCATTCTCATGCCTCTTACAGCGATATCATGCCAGCGGTCTTTTTCTGTGAAGTATACAGTCTTTGCATAGTTGATGGAGTTGAGCATCTCATCAGCATTGTAGTTTGCGAACGAGAAGCCTGTACCTGTATTTTCTACCCAGTTGTAAGGCTGAACTGTATCTTTAAGTCCGCCTGTTTCACGAACTATCGGCACTGTGCCGTATCTGAGAGCTATAAGCTGTGTAAGACCGCAAGGCTCAAAGCGTGAAGGCATGAGCATAGCGTCTGCTGCTGCATAGAGCTTATGCGCTCTGTTATCGGAATAGTAGATATTTGCGGAAACTCTGTCGGGGAATCTCCACTGGTAATGTCTGAACATATTCTCGTACTTCTCATCACCTGTTCCGAGAACAACGAACTGTGTATGCTCGTCGATTATACGCTCGATAACGAAATTAACAAGGTCAAGACCCTTCTGGTCGGTAAGACGGGAAATAATTCCTATCATAAACTTGCTGTCATCAACAGGCAGACCAAGCTCTTCCTGAAGGCCTCTCTTGTTGAATACCTTCTTATAGAAAGTATCGGGTGTATAGTGGTCATATATCTGAATATCATGCTCAGGGTTATATACGTTATAGTCAATACCGTTTACGATACCGCAAAGATTATTGTTCTTATGACGCATAAGACCGTCAAGACCTTCACCGTAATACGGCTGCTGTATCTCGCCTGCGTATGTATCACTTACCGTAGTAACGTAATCCGAGAATACGATACCTGCCTTGAGCATATTTCCGTCATACTTGTATTCCATGTTTTCGGGAGTGAAAACATACTCCGGGAAAGCCGTGAACTGACGGAAAGTCTTTATATCCCATATACCCTGGAATTTAAGGTTATGGATAGTCATCATGCTCTTTGTGCCCCAGAAGAAGCTGTTATCCCTGAAAAGAGTTCTGAGGAATACAGGAGCAAGAGCAGCCTGCCAGTCATGGCAGTGGATTATATCGGGACGGAAGCCTACAACGGGAAGTATAGCAAGTGCAGCCTTACTGAAGAATGTAAAGCGCTCTATATCCCATTTAAGATCATTTGTGTAAGGAGTATCTCCGCCGAAATAGCCCTCATTATCAACGAAATAATAGTGGATGCCCTCGTGGTAATATTCCATTATACCAACATACTTGTGGTCAGGAAGATAACCAAGATCCATATAGAAGCTTGTAACATAATTGAAATGCTGACGATATTCCCACGGTATACACATATATTTAGGTATAACAACACGAACATCAAATTCATCTTTATTCAGCATTTTTGGCAGCGCTCCGACTACATCGGCAAGACCGCCCGTTTTTATAAACGGATAGCATTCGGACGCAATAAACAGAATGTTTCTCATGATCTTATCTCCGTTCTTTAAATTCAAGCAATGCACGGTATATAATTCATAATTCATTATGAATAATTTCCTACAATACTCTTTTTTTATTATAGTACATGTTTTCAAAACTTTCAATATATTTTTTACATTTTTATGCAACTTTTCCGTAAGCGCCGTTAAAAATCACATAGCAAGATTTTCCTGAAAAAAATCACGGCTGCCCTTGTTTTGTCAAGGACAGCCGCAATCTGTTATTTTTTATCATTCACTACAGCTTTCTGTTTCCTGTCATTAAGAAGCTTTATAACGAAAAGTGTTGCTATCATAAGAACTATGGAAATTCCAAGAACTGCAAATACGTTCTGTATAAAGCCGGAAATAAGGTATCCTACTGCCGAGACAGCAGCAACAGTCATTGCATACGGAAGCTGAGTCGATACATGGTTAACGTGGTCGCACTGTGCGCCTGTTGAAGCCATGATAGTGGTATCTGATATCGGTGAGCAGTGGTCGCCGCATACTGCGCCTGCAAGACATGCTGAAATGCAGATGATCACCATTGAAGGTATTCCTGTTTCGGCAGCGTTAACGAGCTGGCTCTGGAATACGCCTGTTACTATCGGGATAAGTATGCCGAATGTTCCCCATGATGTGCCTGTTGCAAAGGAAAGACCAAGAGCGACGAGGAAGAGAAGTACGGGAAGGAGTATCTGAACGGCTGTAGCGCTTTCAACTATTCCTCTTACATATTCGCTTGCGCCGAGGGTGCTTGTCATAGTTTTGAGTGTCCATGCAAATACAAGTATGAGTATTGCAGGAACCATCTGCTTGAAGCCTGCAACTATCGAATCCATGCATTCGTTGAATTTGAGTACGCCTCTTAACATGTAGTAGCCTATTACAAGTATGAGAGTTCCTATGGAGCCGAGTGAAAGGCCGTAGGAAGCATCACAGTTTGCAAATGCATCCATGATATTTTCGCCCTTGAAAAGTCCGCCTGTATAGAGCATTCCTAAAGTACAAAGACATATCAGAAGTACAACGGGCAAAATAAGGTCTATGACCTTTCCTTTGGATGTTGAAGGAGCGTCATCCTTCGGATATACGCTGTTTCTTGTCGTGAAAAGGTCGCCGTTTGCAGCATTCAGTTCATGTGTTTTCATAGGGCCGTAATCAACGCCTGAAAGAGCTATGAATATTACCATGATGAGCGTAAGGAGCGCATAAAGGTTGTAGGGGATAGTGCTTATAAAGAGCTGTATACCGTTAACGCCCTCAACAGTACCGCTTACTGCCGCAGCCCATGAGGATATGGGAGCTATTATACATATAGGAGCTGCTGTGGCGTCTATGAGATAGGCAAGCTTTGAGCGTGATACTTTATGCTTATCCGTAACGGGACGCATTACAGAGCCTACCGTAAGACAGTTGAAATAGTCATCGACAAATATCAGCGCGCCAAGCACGAATGTTGATATACATGCGCCCTTGCGTGTTTTGATATGCTTTGCAGCCCATTCGCCGTATGCGCGGCTGCCGCCTGCCTTGTTCATAAGCACGACTATAGCGCCGAGCACAACAAGGAATATAAGTATTCCGACATTATATGAGTCTGCTACATTCTTTATAAGACCGTCGTTTACGACATATCCCATAAAGCCTTCAAAGCCTGTTCCGTAAGATATAGCCGCGATCACTGCGCCTGAAAGTATTCCTATAAACAGTGAGGAATATACCTCTTTGGTCATAAGCGCAAGACCTATTGCGATTGTCGGAGGAAGCAGCGACCACATTGAGCCTACAGCGGTTTCACCGTCCATATGTACGGCGCTTGTTATCGGTGTCTGTATGCAGCATATTATTATGTACACCAAAACAACACCTATGAATATCAGATTTT
This sequence comes from uncultured Eubacteriales bacterium, assembly GCA_900321195.1. Lineage (GTDB taxonomy): Bacteria > Bacillota > Clostridia > Oscillospirales > Acutalibacteraceae > UBA1213. Next base: position 228 of record ONVG01000003.1, on the reverse strand, counting down.
TAATGATATCCATGCTTTTGCTTTTTGCCGCAGCAGCAGTATTTTTCTCAGACTTTGCCGCCGGCTTGTTCTTAGCTTTCTTTTCAGCCATTGTTTTACCTCATTTCATGTTTGATATTGACAAAACAAACACTATTTTATCATAAAATGTATTACCATTCTAACATGTTGAAGCAAAACTTTCAATAATAAAATAGAATTTTGTCAAAAATAACATTTCCGAAATCT
>ONVG01000045.1 GCA_900321195.1 uncultured Eubacteriales bacterium | reverse complement strand
TGTCCGTTATGAATACAGCCGCACGCCTTTTGCTCCGCTGACTGCGTTTTTCCAATTCATTTCTTACTTTGAAGATAGTTGCATCTTTCGTCATAAACAGAAATCTTTCGTTTTCGTGCCTGTCAGGCGGCAAAAGCTCTCGGAAATTATCTATCAGCATGTCATCACTCATTGACGTCATTCCCCTGCTCAATGCATATCCGAAAAATGTTCCTATACTGAAAACTCCTATCATGCTGCCGTTTTCTAAAACAGGTACATGTGAAAATCCCAATTTCTGCATCTTCTTCATGACAAGCTGTACACGCTGATTAGGACTTGTTTTAAGTATATCCGAAAACTGCGTTGCAAACGGAAGCGCAAGCGGCGGACGCTTTACATAGTCCGTTACCTGATCTATAAATTCTATTATACTGTCTGACGGCTGTACTACAGGCGCGCTGTCTATATCCGAATGGTGAGAAAGAAAATTCCGTATCTCCCTGCAAAGATCGAGCCTGTCACGGTACGGCCTGCCCTCTTTGTCGTTTATAAAGCGTACAACAGAACTGCCGTATTTTTCATCATAGTTGTATTTTCTTGTAAGCTCCTCTTCAAGTATCTTGTACTTATCAAGAAATATCTCCGCATTACTCATGCGACTGTTCCCCCCTGCGAATATTTATCAGACCACCTGATATTTCTCGGAAATATACTCGTCATATGATGCGGTTATATCCTTGATGCCCTCTTTCTCTATAACTATTATCCTGTTTGCAACAGTAGATATGAATTCATGGTCATGTGATGTAAAGAGAACTACGCCCTTGAATGCCTGCAAGCCCTTGTTGACTGCGGTTATAGACTCAAGGTCAAGATGGTTTGTCGGCTGGTCGAGAACAAGACAGTTTGCCCCGAACATCATCATTCTTGAAAGCATGCAGCGCACTTTTTCACCGCCCGAAAGCACCTTTACAGGCTTGAAAACATCATCGCCCGAAAACAGCATTCTTCCGAGAAATCCTCTGAGATATGTATCCGTATTGTCGCTGCCTCTGACGTACTGACGTATCCAGTCTATTATGGACATGTCATTTCCCTCGAAAAAGCTTGTGTTATCCTTCGGGAAATATGACTGTGATGTGCTTACGCCCCATTTATATTTTCCCTCGTCAGGCTCCATATTGCCCATGAGTATCTCAAAAAGTGTCGTCACGGCTATTTCGTTGTCACAAAGGAAAGCCACCTTGTCTGTACGCTCTATCCTGAACGATACGTTGTCAAGCACCTTTTCACCATCAACAGTTTTTGAAAGGTTCTCGACTGTAAGCACCTCTTTGCCTACTTCCCTGTCCATTGTAAAGCCTACGAACGGATAACGTCTGCTTGATGCAGGCATTTCTTCTACACTCAGCTTTTCAAGAAGCTTTCTTCTTGATGTTGCCTGCTTTGACTTGGATTTGTTAGCCGAGAAACGCTGAACGAAGCTCTGAAGCTCCTTTATCTTTTCCTCCGTCTTTTTGTTCTGCTGTTTTATCATAGCCTGTATGAGCTGTGATGACTCGTACCAGAACTCATAGTTTCCCACATACATCTTTATCTTGTTATAGTCGATATCTACCATGTGTGTACATACAGTATTGAGAAAATGTCTGTCATGCGATACGACTATGACTGTTCCCTCATAGTCCATTATAAAATCTTCAAGCCATGCTATAGCCTTTATATCAAGGTTGTTAGTAGGCTCGTCAAGGAGTATTATCTCAGGATTTCCGAAAAGCGCCTGTGCAAGAAGTACCTTGACCTTTTCATTGCCCGTAAGTGATGACATCTGAGAATAAAGTATATCCTCTGAAAGTCCGAGTCCCTGTATAAGCTTAGATGCGTCACTCTCAGCCTCCCAACCGTTAAGCTCGGCAAATTCCGCTTCAAGCTCCGATGCTCTTATGCCGTCCTCCTCGGAAAAATCCTCTTTAAGATATATAGCGTCCTTTTCCTTCATTATGTCATAAAGCTTTTTATTGCCGTATATTACCGTATCAAGGACCGTATAGCTGTCAAATGCGAAATGATCCTGCTTCAGTACGGACATTCTTGTATTTTCGGGTATTATTACTTCTCCCTTTGTCGGTTCAAGCTCACCCGAAAGCACTTTAAGGAATGTCGATTTTCCTGCGCCGTTTGCACCTATTATTCCGTAGCAGTTGCCGTCGGTGAATTTCAGGTCAACATCCGAGAAAAGCGGTACTCCGCTGAAATTTATAGATACATTAGATACTGTTATCATTTTTTCTTTCCTTTCATTCCTGTAATTATTTTTCTTAGCTTATATTATAAGCATCCTTCCAGTCAAATTCCCTCAGCTTTCCGTTGTTGAGAAGCTCCGGAAAATCCCACTGACGAAGTACTTCATAAGCCGCTATTGCCGCCGAATTCGAAAGATTGAGACTCCTTGCCTCATCTATCATGGGTATCCTGACGGTAGTTTCGGGATTATTGAAAAGAAGCTTTTCGGGAAGTCCCTTTGTTTCCTTGCCGAAAACTATAAAGCATTTGTCGGGATATTCTATATCGGTATATTTTCGCGGTGCTTTCGTTGAGAAATAGTAAAAGTTTCCGCCCTTGTTTTTCTCAAAGAAGTCATTCAAATCCTCATAATATGTTATATCAAGAAGATACCAATAGTCAAGACCTGCTCTTTTCAGATGCTTGTCGGTAGGAGTAAAACCCATAGGCTTTACTATATGAAGTCTTGCGCCCGTTGCCGCGCATGTCCTTGCGATATTTCCTGTATTCTGAGGTATCTCAGGTTCTACAAGCACTATATTAAGTTCTGCCATCCTTAATTTCTCCATATTCCTTATTATTAAGATGCTATCTGTTGTTGACAGCTTCGGGATAAAGGTCGTGATTTGCGAGCCTGTCCCATGCAAGCTTTTCCCACTTTGTTCCGGGCATACCGTAATTACAGTACGGGTCGATGGAAAGTCCTCCTCTTGGGAGAAATTTTCCCCATACCTCTATATATTTGGGCGACATAAGCTTTATCAGGTCTTTCATTATGATGTTCACACAGTCCTCATGGAAATCTCCGTGATTGCGAAAGCTGAAAAGATAAAGCTTCAATGACTTGCTTTCCACCATTATCCTGTCAGGGATATATGAAATGTATATCGTCGCAAAATCCGGCTGTCCGGTTATCGGACACAGACTTGTAAATTCCGGACAATTGAACTTTACAAAATAATCATTGTCAGGATGCTTGTTTGGAAATGTTTCCAATACCTCCGGCGAATAGTCGCTTGAATATACAGTCTTGTTATTTCCTAAAAGTGTTATGCTTCCCTTTTCGTTTTCTGTCCTTCCGCTCATTTTTATACCTCCAATGCAGGATCGTTTATCCCGTTAGCTCTGAAAGCTGCCGCCCTGTCAAGACATGTACCGCATTTTCCGCACGGTTTATCTCCGCCCTCGTAACAGCTCCATGTAAGCTCGTAAGGTACATTAAGTTCAAGTCCTCTTGCAACCACATCAGCCTTGTTAAGCTCTACAAAAGGCGCTATAACTCTGAGCTGTTTGCCGCTTCCTATATATATTGCCTTGTTTATGGCGTCGTTGAATTCCTCTGAGCAGTCGGGATATGCGTTTCCTGCCGCATCATCGCTGTGTGCGCCGTAATATATCTCCGTACATCCGTTTGATATGGCTATGCTTGCCGCTGATGCAAGGAAAAGTCCGTTCCTGAACGGTACATATGTAGATACAGGCTTTCCGTCCGTCTTTTTCAGCTGCTCCGCATAGCTTTCTTTAGGTATATCGCTCTCAGAGCCTTGCAGAAGTGAGCAGTCGGAATCAGCAAATATCTGCGCAAGGTCAAGCCTTTTATACCTGACGCCGTAATGATCCGCTATCCTTTTCGATACTTCAAGCTCCTTGCTGTGCTTCTGACCATAGCTTACGGAAAGCGCAAGAACTTCATCCTTTCCGTATTTCCCGATGACCTCCGCAAGACATGTAGTGCTGTCAACACCTCCGCTGAACAGTACCAGCGCTTTCATATATATCCCCCCGTTATTCAAAGCTCAACATTCTTTTAAGCTCTGCATCATTTTTGAAACGTCCTCTGAAAACAGCTGTTTCCGTCTTTGCGTTGGCATTCTTTATTCCCCTTGCCGTCATACAGCTGTGATAACCTCTTATCATAACGGCTACATCCTCTGTTCCTGCCGCTTCGGATATTATATCGGCTATGTCCCTGCTTAACTTTTCCTGCAGCTGAAGGCGCTTTGCCGCCATTTCGCATATTCTTGCTATTTTGCTCAGTCCGAGGACCTTTCCGTTCGGGATATATCCTACATTCACCTTCATATCATACATTAGTGCAAGATGATGCTCACAATAGCTGAACACCGTGATATCCTTCATAATTACTGCGCTGTCGTCCTCTCCGCTGACGGAAAATGTCTTTCCGAACATCTGCGCTATCTCGTGATTTGTATAGGCTGTGCCTTCAAGAACCTCCTCAAGCATTCTTGCAACACGCTCAGGCGTTTCAGCAAGTCCTTCACGGTCTGGGTCTTCGCCTATCGCTTCAAGAAGTCCTCTTACATGATATTCTATCGCTTTTTTATCCATATATCAGACTCCTCTCCTTTCAGGCTCCCAGATGAATTTATGCATCTGCAGCTGAAGTCTTACATCATTCATACCATTCTCACTCATAAATCTTACTATCTCCTGCGGGTCTATCTTACCGAAAACAGGACTTATAAACACATGACACTTATCAGTCAAAGAATATTTTTCTATTATCTCAGCTGCGCGTTCAAGATCCTCAATGCTTCCCGATACAAATTTCACAGTATCATGGGCATCAAGCATATCAAAATTTTCAAAGCACATATATTTTTCCATATTGCTTGACGGGAGCTTATAGTCCATTGTGAAAACAGGTCTTTTCTCACGTATTGAAAGCTCCTTCAATGAAATACTTCCGTTTGTTTCTATCTCTACACGCTTTCCGTTTGATATAAGCATGTCCGTAAGCTTATAAAGCTCCTCCTGCAAAAGCGGTTCTCCGCCGGTGAGCGTCACATTATTCACCCTTGTTTTTATTACCATATCAGTAAGCTCTTCCACCGACATCATTTTTGCAGGAGCATTGTTTATACAAGCCCACAATGTATCGCAGTAAGAGCAGCGCAGATTACAGCCCTTAAAACGTATGAACACAGCAAGCTCTCCGGCATGTGCGCCCTCTCCGTTTATACTTACAAAAAATTCAGCTACAGGAAACATTTTCAGCCCTCCTCATATACAGCACAGTTATCAGGCGTTTCATAGACAGTAACAGACTTTATCGTCAAGCCCTTTAAAGTAAGCATATCAAAAAAATTCTTCGCGAAATTTTCCGCTGTCGGACGATAGCCGACTTCTATCATACGAAAGCCCTCATCATTAAGAGCATCGACAGTCGCAGGCTTAAATGAGCCCTTTTCATATATAAGCGCATGGTCAAAGCTGTCTGCAAGCGCTCTTATTTCACGCTTGAAGTCACCGAAATCTATTATCATACCTCTTTTTTCGCCGCTCTGCTGAACAGTCTCACTGTATGCGCTTACCTCTATTACCCAATGGTGTCCGTGAATATTAGCGCACTTTCCGTTATAGCCTGCAAGAAAATGCGCGCTGTCAAAGGCTGCCGACGATCTTATCATATACATAAAAATTATCACTCCAAAAAAAAACAGCGTCCGAGCCATTCAGACGCTTTTTATCAGACAAAAAACAGGCGCAGTACACCGCTGTTTGAAAATCCAAATAAAAGTCCTGGTTTTGTTTACAGACAGGATGGCACAAACGAACTGTCTTTTTATTTTTTTGTCATCTAATATTATAACATTATACCGCGTTTTGTCAACAGTATAACAAAAAAACATCCACTGAAATCAATTCTGCGACAAAAATTTTTTCATAAGCTCCGACCCGTCAGCAAAAAAATGCTCGCAGGAAATATTTTCATCAAAATGCTCTGCGCCCTTGAATGCCGTCCTGCTGTCATATATCATATATGGCACCGCTTCAAGTGTCGGCACACCTGCGCTCAGCGGTACGGAATGCCCGCTCGTGAGTAAAATCCTGTTATCAGTACCAAGCTTATTAAGCTTGTCATAAACCACTGCCACCATCTTTTTATCAAGCTTTTCGATAAGCTTCTTTTTTTCGTCAAAGCTTTTGGCGTGTTCGGGTGTATCAATATACAAAAATACTACATCGTTATCTTCAAGAAGCTTTACCGCTTTTTCCGCCGTCCTTTCTGGTCTTGCAAAGCGGCTTGCTCCATATACGGACATGCCTGCAAATTTTGCTGTTCCACGAAAATAACTGTCCGAGGAAACAGCAGCCGCTTTCAGACCGTACACCGATTCAAAGCTTTCTGCTGTCAGCTTTTTTGATATTCCCCAAAGCCATATTGAAGATATCTTATTTTTGCCCTCTTTAAGTCTTTTTATATTTACAGGATGGTCTTTAAGAACATCCGCGCTTTTTTTCATAAGCTCATAGAGAGGAAACGCAAACTGTCCATCGGGAAGATATTCCCCTATCGGTTTATTAAAAGCCTTTTTCGGGAAATAAAGCTTTCCGGGATATTCCTCTCCCTTATCCCAGAAAACAAATGTTTCGCCGCTTTTTGATATCTTGAAGCTGAACACGTCATTTGCAAGCGCATCATTAAGTGAGGTCATGATACCCTTTTTTTCTTCAAGCGTTATATCGCTTATATCATAGTCTGTCATTGACCTGTTTTCGTATTCTTCATCATCAGTCAGCGAAACAAATCCGCACATCATTGCAGCATCATCTTTTTTCAGTCTTATGCCGTTTCCGCAAACACATGCCGCCGCGCGTCCGGAGCAATATTTTGTCGGCGGATATCCTATAACCGACCAAGCCGCCGCATCACAGACGTTTGCAAAGCTTGCGGGTATATTCTGCACAAAGCCCGAAAACGACCTTGATGACAGCATATCGATATTAGGTTTGAATGCAGCCGAAAGCGGTGTTTCGTCATCATATGCCCTGAACGGACGGTCAGACATACCGCTCAGTATCACAGCTAAATATTTCATTATACTCTGCCCATTCCTGTTATGTATTCAAAGCGATAAAACGGTTTATATCAACAAGCTTTTCCTCTGCATCATGTACGCCTAACTGATATATTTCATCGAGTACATCAGACTTTTTGCAGCTCCTGCCTATCTCTATCGGCTTTGAAGGCTCTATAACTATCGCATTATTGTTTTCCTGCTCTGCATAGCACATATTTTTTTCTCTGTTATATACAGCCGCACGGTTTACCATTGCCTCTATCAGTGCAGGATATTTCTTATACTTGCTTTTAAGATAAAACAGCGGAAAATCTGTCTTGTTCTTTTTGACATAGCTCCTGTCTCTTGTAAGAACGATTATATTTTTTGTAATGCCGTCATTTACAGCATATTCTATAGGTATAGGCGCGGCTACTCCGCCGTCAAGAAGCTTATAATTCTTGTATTCGACTATTTTTGAAACAACAGGCAGTGATGACGAGGCAATAACAGGTATAAAGTCATTCATTATGTCATCATTTTCAAAAAAGACAGGCTTTCCCGTCACACAGTCTGTCGTACAAACACGAAGCTTCATTGATGTATGCTCAAATTCCTTGAAATCATATGGCAAAATGTCACATGCAAGCTCGCCGAAAATAAAATCAAATCCGAAAAGATTTCCTGTTTTCAAAAAAAGTCCTATTCCGCTGTAGCGCTTATCAGAAGCAAATTCCGTAAATATTCTGTAATTTCTTTTTTTCTGTTTTGAAAGGTATGAGAGCGCATTGCATGCGCCTGCGGAAACGCCGTATGTAACGGGCAGATAAATATCATTTTCCGCAAGAACATCAAGTACTCCTGCGGTATAAGCTCCGCGGCTGCCGCCGCCTTCCAGTATAAGTCCTACCATAATATCCACTTCCTTTACATCTGTATCAAGTAAATGTTTTTTCATATAAAGCACATAAAGTATTCTAAAACAAATTTATTATAAAAGATAGATGTATATTTAAACAATTCATTAATAAAGCCAAAAAATATATTCTAAGATAAGCGAAGTGATTTCTCTCTCATAATAGTTTTGTACAGTCGGCTGATATAAATTTTTGCCGCCCGTATTTACATTGCCTTTTGTTTGTAATATAATATACCTATCTTATTCAGAAAGGAAAGAAAAAAGATGGACATAAGAGAAGAATCGCTGAAAAAGCATTATGAATGGAAAGGCAAGATAGAGGTAGTTTCACGTGCGCCTATAACAAATTCCGAAGAGCTTTCACTCGCATATACTCCGGGTGTTGCAGAGCCTTGTCTTGAAATAAACAAGGACTACGACAAATCATTTGTACTTACAAGAAGGTCAAATCTTGTTGCCGTTATCACAGACGGAACAGCTGTTTTAGGTCTTGGAGATATAGGTCCCGAAGCAGGCATGCCCGTTATGGAAGGCAAATGCGCACTGTTCAAGGAATTCGGTGATGTTGACGCTTTCCCTCTCTGCATACGCTCAAAGGACGTTGACGAGATAGTACGCACCATATACCTTATTTCCGGCAGCTTCGGCGGTATAAACCTTGAAGATATAGCTGCTCCGAGATGCTTCGAGATCGAGAGAAGGCTCAAGGAGATATGTGACATACCTGTATTCCATGATGACCAGCACGGTACAGCAGTAGTTGTTGCTGCGGCTCTTATAAATGCGCTCAAAATAGTAAAGAAAGATATCAAGGATATAAAGGTAGTAATAAACGGAGCAGGCTCGGCAGGTATCGCTATTGCAAAGCATATTATGAATTTAGGTGTAAGAAACCTCATTCTCTGCGACAGAGCAGGCATGATATGCGAAGGCGATGCAAGACTTAACGAAGAAAAGGCTGCTATGGCAAAGATAACAAACCGTGAGCATCTCACAGGCTCTCTTGCAGACGCTATGAAGGGCAGCGATGTATTTATCGGCGTATCAGCTCCGGGAGTTGTTACCGAGGAAATGGCTGCTTCAATGAACAAGGACGCTATAGTTCTTGCTATGTCAAACCCGACTCCGGAAATAATGCCCGACCTTGCAAAGAAAGCCGGCGCAAGAATAATAGGTACAGGACGCTCGGATTTCCCGAATCAGATAAACAATGTACTCTGCTTCCCCGGTATTTTCAGAGGTGCGCTTGACTGCCGCGCAAAGGAGATAAACGAAGAAATGAAGATAGCCGCTTCATACGCTATTGCTTCACTTGTTGACGAATCAGAGCTTAACGAGGACTATATCCTCCCCTACGCATTCGACAAGCGTATCGGAAAGACTGTTTCCGAGGCTGTTATCGAGGCTGCAAGAAAGAGCGGTTCAGCAAGGCTGTAATATCAGTAGATCGGGAACGGCGGAGTGCCGGTTAGTGTAAAATAATTACGGGGATTTTTTCAATAACTAAAAATTGCGTGGATAAACTTCCCCATAATTATCAGAGCGGAGCGCAGCGAGCGACAACGCGAATCGGGACCGGCAGGCTTGCCGGCACGGAAATCAATTTTCAAAAATCATCAACAGCGAAATGGTTATTTTAACGCCTATTACAATCAATAATCATTTCAATAATGCAAATTATGTGACTA
>ONVG01000065.1 GCA_900321195.1 uncultured Eubacteriales bacterium | reverse complement strand
ATCGTGCTGAAAATGCCATCCGTCCGTTTGTTGTCGGAAGAAAAAACTGGCTGTTTTCTGATTCTCCCAAGGGCGCAGAGGCAAGCGCAATGCTTTATTCACTGGTCGTTAGTGCAAAAATGAACGGTCTGAATGCTGAGGATTATCTTTTCAGGCTATTCTGTTCTGATGATCCGGTAATGCCCTATGAAACAATTTGATAATAATTGAGAGGTCTGATACAGACCTCTTTTTTCTTTGTTGTATGACGCGGGTTTATTGGGCGGGTACGAAATATTTCAAAGAAAAGCTTTAAAGTTGTTGTAAAGTAAAATAATTCTCGTTTTCTCATAGTGAGCAAAAAGCCCGTACCAATCGAAGGTACGGGCTTTTCATCTGAAAGGTGATACAGAATCGGAGATATGGATATATAATAACTAAAAACCGCGTGAATAAACTACCCCATAATTATCAGAGCGGAACGTAGTGAGCGACAACGCGAATTGACACCGGAGGCACTCCGGCGCGAATTGACAGCGGAGACACTCCGCTTATATTTATTCTTTATTCTTTATTTTCGCTTTGCATCCTAAGTTCCATTTGTCAGACCATGTGGCAGGCTGCTGTCCTACACTGCTTATGTTTATGGTTTGCTCCTCGGTCCATGCATAGAATACGCCTTCACCCATTTTTACAACGCTTTTCGGGATGTTTATAATACTTATTTCGGTGCATTCTCCGAATGCATAAGCGCCTATGCTCGTTACGCTTTCGGGAATATACATTATTTCAAGAGAACTGCACCCAAAAAACGTGCCTTCACCTATGGTCTGTAAGCGTGCGGATAAGGTTATGGTATCAAGATTTTCACAGGAAAAGAATGCGCCTGTGCGTAAAGATGTTACTGTACTCGGAATTGAATAATGCGTGGATGAATTGCTGCTTGGGAAACAGATCAGCTCTGTTTTGTTTTTGTTGAAAAGTATGCCCGATGATGAGGAATAATTTTTATTGTTTTCGTTTACGGTTATTTCTTTAAGAGATGTGCATTCAAAAAATGTGCCGTCACCGATAGATGATACGCTTTCCGGTATGCGAACGCCTGTCAGACTGCTGCACCCGTAAAACGCTTGCTCACCTATAGTCGTAACAGTATTTGAGAGAGATACGCTTTCAAGATTTTCATAGCCCATAAATTCCATACTCGGTATCTTTGTTGCACCGTCAATTACAAGCTTTTCAACGGATGAAATTTCGATAGTCGATCTGTAGCCAAGGTCAAAAAACTTATCCGAATATATTGTCAGTGTGCCGTTTTCAAGGGAGTGAGTAACATTTGATTTTGTTTCAGAGGATGCTTCGGAAGTCTTGCTCGTATCTGAGCTTTCCTGATAGGGACTTGAAGAGCTGACAACTGCTCTGCTTTCATAAGAAGCTTTTGAACTTGTTTCATAAGAAGCTTTTGAACTTGTTTCATAAGAAGCTTTTGAACTTGTTTCATAAGAAGTCTTTGAGCTGCTTTGATCATATGATCTGCGTGATGAGGTATCGGAAATATTTATGCCAGTAATATTGCTGTTTTGGTCGTCATTGCCGCTTTTTATTTTTGTTGCTATAAATATGCCCGCACAGACAAATATTATCGCCAATATTATGGGTACTGCCTTACTTCGTTTCTTTTTTTTATATCTCTGAGTATTGCTCGGATAAGCTTGGTTCTGATTATTATTATATCCCTGAGCATTGCTTGGATAATTTTGGTTCTGAGAATTATTATATTTCTGAGTATTGCTCGGATAAGCTTGGTTCTGAGAATTATTATATTTCTGAGTATTGCTCGGATAAGCTTGATTCTGATTATTATTATATCCTTGAGTATTGCTCGGATAAGCTTGGTTCTGAGTATTATTATACGCCTGAGCATTGCTCGGATAAGTATAATTCTGAGAGTTGTCATGGCTTTGAGCTTTGAGTTTTGATATCTGATCTTTACTTTCCGGATGGTGCTTTATCAAAACATTCAATCTTTCTTCATCAGACAGTCTGTGAAGAAAGCGTACACTTTCTTTTTTCTGCATATTCTCCCTCCTGCTTGTTCATAGTGAATTATAAGAATAATATAGCATAGATGACTTGTGATTTCAATGTATTTTATTGTCGGCGCATAATAAAATCTTTGTTTTTCGTGTTCTGTTAAAGTTGAAATTTAAAAATAAATGGTGTATAATATGCTTTGTATGACAAAGATATATCTACAAGCTCCAAATTTTAAGCGGGCAATATTCCGCAAAAGAAAGGAAGAAGGATAATTATGACAAAGATCGATATTTTTTCAGGCTTTTTAGGTGCAGGAAAAACGACTCTTATCAAAAAGCTTATAAAGGAAGGCTATAAAAATGAGCAGCTCGTTCTTATAGAGAATGAGTTCGGAGAGATAGGCATTGACGGCGGATTTCTTAAAGAGGCAGGCATTCAGATAAATGAAATGAATTCCGGCTGTATCTGCTGTTCTCTTGTCGGAGATTTCAGAGAGGCTCTTACTAAGGTGCTTGATGAATTCCATCCCGACAGAATAATAATCGAGCCTTCAGGTGTTGGCAAGCTTTCTGATGTTATCAATGCAGTAAGAACTGTTGCAAGTGATGAAGTACAGCTCAACAGCTTTATCACCGTTGCAGATGCGTCAAAGTGCAGGGTATACATGAAGAATTTCGGTGAATTCTATAATAATCAGATAGAGAATGCAAGCACGATAATACTCAGCAGAACACAGAATATGTCTGATGAAAAGCTTGCAAAGGCTCTTGAACTTCTTCGTGAGCATAACAGCAAAGCAGCTATCGTTACAACTCCCTGGGATGATATTACAGGCGAGCAGATACTTTCCGCAACAGAGGGAAAGGCTCTCCTTACGGTAGATGATGTTCATTTTGAGGATGAATGCGATGATCCTGAGTGTGAGTGTCACCATCATCATCACGACCATGACCACGAAGATGAGCATGAGTGTCATCATCACCACGACCATGACCACGAGGACGAGCATGAGTGTCATCATCACCACGACCATGACCACGAAGACGAGCATGAGTGTCATCATCATGACCATGAACACGGACACCACCATCACCATCATCATGCTGACGAGGTATTTACAAGCTGGGGCAGAGAAACAGCAAGAAAATACACCAAAGAGGAGATAGAGGGAATACTTTCAGCGCTTTCCGATACAGAAAAATACGGTCTTGTACTCAGAGCAAAGGGCATAGTACCGGCTGTTGACGGCACATGGATACATTATGACTTTGTACCGGAAGAAAGTAATGTAAGAACAGGTACGGCAGACTATACCGGAAGAATATGCGTTATCGGTTCAAAGCTCAACGAAGAAGAGCTTAAAATACTTTTTAAAATTTAATAAAAAGCAGGAAAGGATATGACGGAATGGCAAATGTACCTGTGTACCTTTTTTTAGGATTTCTTGACAGCGGCAAGACTAAGTTCATACATGAAACGCTTTGCGACAAACGCTTTCAGGACGGCGATAAAACCCTTGTTATCCTTTGCGAAGAGGGCGAGGAAGAGCTTGATACATCAAAATATGCAGGCGGCAGGAATGTTACTATAGTTACGCTTGAAAACAAGGAGCAGCTCACAACAAAATTCCTTGAGGACAGCGTTAAGAAAAGCCGTGCCGAGCGAGTAATGATAGAATATAACGGAATGTGGCTTCTTAATGATTTGGGTGAAGTCATGCCCCGAAACTGGCAGATATATCAGATAATGATGATGGCAGACTCGAAAACATTCGATATGTATAACAGCAATATGCGTCAGCTTGTCTATGATAAGATAAGCGTTACCGAGCTTGTAGCCTTCAATCGTTATAATGACAGTATTGACAAGATGAAGCTCCATACTATAGTCAGAGCTATAAACAGACGCGCGGCTATAATTTACGAATACGAGGACGGCAGTGTTGAAAATGATGATATAGTCGATTCTCTCCCGTTTGATATCAATGCGCCTGTTGTTGAGATAAAGGATGAGGACTTCGGACTTCTTTATCTTGACGCTATGGACAAGCCGCAGAACTATGACGGCAAAACTATAAAGTTCAAGGCACTGGTTGCAAGGAGCAATAAAATGCCGAAAAATTCATTTGTCGGCGGACGCTTTGCAATGACATGCTGTGTTGAGGATATAAGGTATGTCGGCTTTATGTGCCGCTGGGATAATGCGTCAACGCTTGCCAACAAGGGTTGGTATACCGTTACAGCAAAGGTAAAGGCTGAGCGTGACAAGCTTTTCGGAAATGAGCTTGGACCTATGTTCTATGTTACGGAAGCAGTTAAGGCTGAACCGCCCAAAGAAGAAACTGTATATTTTTCGTGATTTTTCATTTAATATATTGACAATAAAATCAAAAAAGTGTATAATAACAACGTAAAAAAAGTAGGGGAGCTTGTTTGACAGGCTGAGAGGAAGCTCAAAGCTTCGACCCTTGAACCTGATGCGGATAATGCCGATGCAGGAAACTTATTATTTTTAAGTAATAACAGGCACTGCGTCAGGACGCAGTGCTTTTTAATTTTATTTAAGGAGGTTTTTTCTATGAACGCAAGTGTTGCTATCCAGACTTTGCCCGCCGCTGAAAATGATGAGGAGCTTATCAGAATAGTTGATGAGGTCATCGCATATATCAAAAGCACAGGTCTTAAATGCTATGTCGGTCCGTTTGAGACTGCTATAGAGGGCGATTATGATGAGCTTATGGACATTGTAAAGGAATGTCAGCATATAGCTATCCGCGCAGGCGCACCGTCTGTACTTGCTTACATAAAGGTCGATTACAGACCGGAGGGAGATGTACTGACGATTGAGCGCAAGGTTACGAAACACCATCAGTAAGGTTCTTCCGCCGCTTTTTGCTATTCTTCTGCTTGTTGCTGTATGGCAGACAGTATGCAGCTTCGGTCAGGTACCAAAGTATATGCTTCCGTCACCGGGTGATGTTGCCGCTGCTTTTGAAAAAGACTGGCAGCTAATGTTCAGTCATGCTAAAACTACCCTGACCGAAACATTTATCGGATTGTTTTTCGGGATACTCATAGGCTTTCTTGCAGCTGTTGTTATGGACAGGTTCAATATTGTACGCAGGATGATATATCCGCTTATAGTCATAAGTCAGACAATACCGACTATAGCTATAGCGCCGCTTCTTGTAATATGGCTTGGATATAAGATGCTGCCGAAAATAATACTTATCGTTCTGGTGGTATTTTTCCCTATAGCTGTCAGTCTGCTGGACGGCTTTTCATCGGCAGACCCTGACACTATACGTCTTATGCAGTCGATGGGCGCACGAAAAATGCAGATATTCCGCTATGTAAAGCTCCCGAATTCTCTCGGACAATTTTTTTCAAGCCTGAAAATATCCGTTTCATACGCAGTTGTAAGCGCAGTCGTATCTGAATGGATAGGAGGTACTGAGGGACTTGGCTGCTATATGACAAGAGTAAGAAAATCATTTTCCTCGGACAAAATGTTTGCTGTGATAATTCTCATATCGGTAATAAGTCTTTTGCTGATATGGCTTACAAATGTTTTGCAGCGTGTATGTATGCCGTGGGATAAAATCAATAAAAACAGGAGTAAAAAGATATGAAAAGTTTAAAGAAAGTTTTAGCCGTTGTACTTACAGGCGCACTGGCGCTGGGCATCGCTGCCGGCTGTGCTGCGCAGAATAATGAAAGCAGCAAGTCATCTTCCGCAGCATCAGGCAGTTCAGCCGCTGAAAAAACAGATGAAAAGGCAAAGGAAAAAACAAAGGTAACATTCGTTCTTGACTGGACGCCGAATACAAATCATACAGGTCTTTATGTTGCACAGGAAAAAGGATATTTCAGTGATGCCGGTCTTGATATCGAGATAGTTCAGCCGCCGGAGGACGGCGCAGAGATGCTTGTCGGCGCAAATAAGGCGCAGTTCGGCGTATCGTTCCAGGATTCAATGCTTCCAGCTGTTGTCGGTGACAGCAAGATGCCTATTGAAGCTGTAGCTGCTGTTGTACAGCACAATACTTCAGGTATCGTTTCTATTGCCGGAAAGGGTATGGATAAGCCTAAAGGACTTGAAGGCAAAAAGTATGCTACATGGGATCTGCCTATCGAAAAGGCTACTCTCAAGCAGGTGATTGAAGCAGACGGAGGCGATTTCAGCAAGGTAGAGCTTATACCGTCTACTGTAACAGATGAGGTTTCCGCACTTAAATCAGGCACAGTTGACGCTATATGGATATTCTATGGCTGGGCAGGTGTTGCAGCAGAGGTGGCAGGACTTAAAACAGATTACTTTGCATTCAAAGACATAGACCCTGTATTTGACTATTACACACCTGTTATCATAGGCAATACAGACTGGATGAAGGCAAATCCCGACGCTGCTAAGGCATTTTTGTCAGCGCTGAAAAAGGGCTATGAATTTGCTATCGACAATCCTGATGAAGCAGCGGATATACTTCTCAAAAATGCTCCGGAGCTTGATGAAAAGCTTGTAAAGGCAAGTCAGAAATATCTTTCAAAGGAATATAAATCCGAGGTTACACGCTGGGGCTATATGGATCCGTCACGTTGGAACAAATTCTATCAGTGGATAAACGATAACAGCCTGTTCACTGAAAAGATACCTGATAACACAGGATTTTCCAACGAATATCTTCCTGAGTAATGGCGGCGCTTGAAGTAAAGGACGTGACATTTTCCTATGATAATGTCACGCCCGTATTAAAGAATGTGGATCTCACGCTTAATGACGGCGAATTAGTCTGTCTTTTGGGAGTGAGCGGCGGAGGAAAAACGACTCTTTTCAATATCATTTCGGGACTCAACCGACCTCAGCAGGGAACAGTCCTTCTTCACGGAAATGATTGGTATAGAACTCGCCCATGATATTATCCAACTCATTCAGAGGATTACTTGCCTTCTTAGCCTCTTCCGCGTAGCCGATAGCTTTGTCGTGCCAATAGTCATTGAAGCGAGGATAGTCAGTATCTGACTCCAAAACTTTCAGTTCATAAGTGAGATGCAAGTCATCCAACATCCATTTCTGCAGGTTGTCGCTGTTCAGATAGTCCTTGCGATAATCCTTGTTGCGTTCTTCATTAACGAAGCCCTGGTTCTCGCGCCAGTTGTTATATTTGAACTGATAGAGAACACTTTCACCTACCGTATAAGTTATATGTTTAAGCACCCGAAGCTCTGGATACATCACACGTTTAATACCAAATGAATTTACCTTCTTTGTACGTGCAACAGCAATACGACCATTTGAATCCGGATTAGCCGTCTCGTCATACTCCAAGGCAAAGTCATCCATGTTTTCAAAATTGTAGGCACGAATAATGTCGCTATTAACCTGATCTTGTTCATTAATAAAGAAGATGCGCGCAAAGATGTAGTCGCTAACAATCTTTGGCAGTTCTTGCAGTGAATCAATGGTGAGACCGTTTTCGTTGACATTACTATAGATTGTCAGACCATCAGCTACACCTTTTACACGATCATTATATAAGTGAGCTTCTCCACCTTTAGTAACATCCTGAGGGAACCAACGTCCAACCTGAAGTGCGTTCAACTCGTTCATAGCAGCATAACCATTCTGGTAATAACGTCCCTGATCCATATCGCTCTTAGGCAGGTGCATCTCAGGAATCATTGCATAAACAGAAATCTTTGCATCAGGAAATGTATTGCGACTCTGTACTATAACATCGATGATGGACC
>ONVG01000086.1 GCA_900321195.1 uncultured Eubacteriales bacterium | reverse complement strand
GTTTAAAAAGAAAAATTTTGTTAAAAATGTCTGAATATTAATGTTGAAATTTGTAAGTGTGTTGACAAACACAAGCATATACTGGTAAAATATTATGTTGAGAATAAGTTATGCTGTGCTTGCTTGACAGTAAAAAATATATAAAAAGAGATGTGATATTAAATGATAAGAAGTATGACGGGCTACGGCAGATTTGAAGGTGTGATAAACGGCAGGATGACTGTATTTGAAATAAAAGCCGTAAATCACAGATACCTTGAACTACAGTGCCGTGTGCCGAGAAGCTGCGGATTTCTTGAGGAAAAGATAAGAGAGCTTGTTTCAAGCCGTATCAACAGAGGAAAGATAGATGTATTTGTGTCTGTCGAGGCTGACGAGAATATCGCCGCAGATGTAAGGGTAAATCATTCCCTTGCGGCAGGATATGTAAAGGCGCTCAGAGAGCTTTGCAGTACGTATGAATTGAAGGATGATGTTTCGGTGCTTGCGCTTTCGAGATATTCCGATATATTCACGGTAAGCAAAGCCCCCGAAAACGAGGAAGCGCTTACTGAAATAGTTATGGAAGCAGGACAGAAGGCTATAGATGACTTTATCGCTATGCGTGAGCGTGAGGGTGAAAAGCTTGCTGCCGACGTATTGGGAAGGGGAAAAACTATACTTGATCTTGTTTCCGAGATAGAGGAGCGCTCACCCGTTACGGTCGAGGAATACAGGAAAAAGCTGTATGACAGGATAAAAGAGGTATTGGAAGATACTACTATAGACCCGCAGAGGATACTCACGGAAGCAGCTATATTTGCAGACAAGACAGCCGTTAATGAGGAAACGGTAAGACTTCGCAGTCATTATGCCCAGCTTGAAACAATGCTTTCGGGCAATGAGCCGGCAGGAAGAAAGCTTGACTTTATCGTTCAGGAAATGAACAGAGAAGCAAATACTATCGGCTCAAAGGTATGCGATGCAGAGCTTGCTCATAAGGTGGTCGATATAAAAGCAGAGATAGAAAAAATTCGTGAGCAGATACAGAATATAGAGTAAGGTGAGAATGTATGCGGCTGATAAATATCGGCTACGGAAATATGATATCGTCGTCAAGGATAATAGCTATAGTCAGTCCCGAAGCCGCGCCTGTAAAGAGAATGGTGCAGACGGCTCGTGACAAGGGACTTCTTATAGACGCCTCATGCGGAAGAAAGACAAAGGCTGTTATCGTTACGGACAGCGACCATGTTATACTGTCGGCTGTGCAGCCGGAAACGGTCGCTCACCGTGTAAATGAAAAGGAAAATGATGAGGAGGAAAAATCAAATGAAGGATAACGGACTGCTTGTAGTCATTTCAGGTCCGGCAGGCGCAGGAAAGGGCACTGTCGTTAAGGAGCTTGTAAAAAATGACAATATCAAGGTATCAGTTTCGGCAACTACACGCTCGCCGAGACCGGGAGAGGAAAACGGTGTACACTACCATTTCCTTACAAGAGAACAGTTTCAGGATATGATAAAAGAGGACGGTTTTCTTGAATATGCCGAATACTGCGGCAATTTCTACGGCTCACCGAAAAAACAGGCTGAGGAATGGATAAATGAGGGCAAGGACGTTATACTCGAAATAGAGGTACAGGGATGTCAGAAGATAAAGGAAAAGGATCCCGAATGTGTGAGTATATTTATAATGCCGCCGTCAATGGAGGTGCTTGAAAAGCGTCTGAGAGGCAGAGGGACCGAAACAGAGGAGGTCATAATAAAGCGTCTTGCAAGGGCAAGGGAAGAAATAGAGCTTGCAAAGGATTATGACTACATAGTTGTAAACGGTCCCATAGAAGAATGTGTTGCTGATGTGCTTTCTGTTATAAATGCGGAAAAGCTCAGGGCTAAACGCTTTGATAAGACGATATAAAAGCGTGACAGCTTATGTCCGTTTTATATAAATAAGAAAATCAAAAGGATAAGAAGGAGATGTCAGTTATGTATGAGAAGTACACAAGACCATCGGTAGATGACATTTTTGCAGGAAAGGTAAGCAAATATGCGCTTGCTATCGCAGTTGCAAAGAGAGCAAGAGAGATAACGGAGGAAGCCCAGACTGACAAGACAAAGAATTATGACAAGCCCGTTATTGTTGCAGTAGAAGAATTCAAGAACCACAAATATGTAATATTAGAGCCTGATATAGATGACTGATAAAGTTCTTGCCGCAGGCGTGGCAGTTGAGAATACGGCTTTTCATTTTGATAAGCTGTATGATTACATTATCCCCGACGAATACAGGGAATATGCAAAAGCGGGATGCCGTGTGAGCATTGATTTCGGGCGCGGCTCATATCGTCAGGGAATGATAATGGAGCTGCACGAAAGAGATGATGCATCGGGACTGAAAACGATAAAGGAGCTTATCGACAGGAAGCCCGTTATGACAGACACACTTTTAAAGCTTGCTTTTGCAATGAAGGAAAGATGCTTTTGTACGCTTTTCGAGGCGTGTAATGCAATGCTTCCGGCAGGACTTTCCGTAAAGCTGACTTACAGCTATATGCTTGAAAGAGATATTGATGAAAATACACTGATGTTTCTCACTGATACTGAAAAGCAGATAGTTGAATATCTCAAAGCAAGGAAAACAGCCGTAAGACAGGACAGACTTATAAAGATACTCGGACTTGCAGATGACAGCTTTCTTGTAAAGCTGAGCAAAGCCGGCATACTTCACAGGAATGAGGAAACGAAAAAGCGGCTGAAGGATGTCAGCGTAAAGATGGTGTCGCTTGTAAATGACGAGCCTGACAGGAAATATACTCCTGCGCAGAATGAGGTCATAAATGTACTCCGCAGCGTAGGAGATGTTTCAAGAAAGGAGCTTTGCTATTTTACGGGAGTTTCGGAGGCTGTGACAGATAATCTTGTAAAAAAAGGCGTATGCGTATATTATGATGCGGAGCCGCCTGAAAAAGAGGTCATACCTGATGCGCTGCCCGAAAAGGAAATAACCCTTACCGAGCAGCAAAGCAAAGCCTTTGAAAGCATGCTTGAAAAGTATAACAGCAGAAAGCCGTGTGTGTCGCTGCTTTACGGTATCACGGGCAGCGGAAAGACCTCTGTTTTTATGAAGCTCATAGACAGGGTAAACGAAGAAAACAAGGGTATAATATGCATGGTGCCCGAAATATCGCTGACGCCGCAGCTTTTGGCAAAATTCACCTCGCGCTACGGGAACAGAGTAGCTGTCTTTCACAGCGGTCTATCACTTTCAAAGCGTCTTGAGGAATGGAAAAGAGTAAAAAACGGCGAAGCAAATATAGCTGTCGGCACACGCTCTGCAATATTTGCGCCGCTTGAAAATATTGGTCTTATAGTTATCGACGAGGAACAGGAATACAGCTACAAATCTGCAAAAACTCCGAGATTTCATGCGCGTGAGCTTGCAAAGCTGATATGCGCTTACAATAACTGTATGCTCGTGCTTTCATCGGCAACGCCTTCGCTTGAAAGCTATTATTTCGCAGAGCAGGGCAGATATTCGCTTGAAACTCTTGGGAGCCGTTACGGAAATGCGCGTCTCCCGAACATAATAACAGCGGATATGAATATCGAGCAGCAGAGAGGAAATCTTTCCGGCTACAGCTCGGTACTTCTTGAGTCGCTTGAAGAAAATCTTTCAAGCGGCAGACAGTCGATAATACTTCTCAACAGACGGGGACACAATACATTTGTTTCGTGCCGTTCGTGCAGTGAGGTAATATCATGTCCGAACTGCTCTATATCACTTACCTATCACAGCGCTAACAACAGGCTGATGTGTCACTACTGCGGATATTCAATACCTGTTCCGGATGAATGTCCGGTTTGTCATTCCGATAAGCTGAGATATTCCGGAGCAGGCACACAAAGAGCCGAGCAGGAGCTTGGAAATATATTTCCCGATGCAAGAATACTGCGTCTTGATACGGATTCTACAATGCAGAGATATTCTTATGAAAAAAAGCTCAATGCATTCCGTGACGGCGAATATGATATAATGCTGGGAACTCAGATGGTTGCAAAGGGACTTGATTTCCCGAATGTGACGCTTGTCGGGATAATGTCCGCTGATAATATGATGTACAGCGATGATTTCCGCAGCTATGAGAGGACGTTTTCACTGCTTACTCAGGTGGCAGGCAGGTCGGGCAGAGGCGAGCTTGAAGGAAAGGCTGTAATACAGACCTATGAGCCTGAAAATCCTATAATCGAGCTTGCAGCCATGCAGGATTACAAAGCCTTTTATGAAAGCGAGATATCGCTTAGAAGGTCAATGCTTTATCCGCCGTTTGTTGATATATGCGTAGTCGCATTTATCGGCAGGGACAGGCAGATGACAAGCGAAGCCTCGGTGTTTTTTTCGGATATACTGAGAAAAACAGCATCAGCGGAATACAGCGACCTTCCTATGAGGGTTTTGGGACCTTCACCGGCGCTGATATCGAAAGTCAGCAATAAGTACCGCTACAGGATAATAATAAAGTTCAGGAATATCAGGAGGTCAAGGGAGCTTATATCAAGACTTCTTTGTGAATTCGGCAGAGAGCGCCGTTTTTCCGATATCACCGCCTATGCGGATATTGACCCTGATACGATACTGTAAAAATAATAAAGAACAGAGAATAAATAATAAATAATAATTTTAAGGGGGATAAATATGGCAATAAGAAATATTGTTAAAGAGGGAGATCCCATACTCACCAAAGTATGCCGCCCCGTAGAAAAGTTTGATGAAAAGCTTGCGGCTCTTATCGAGGATATGTATGAAACAATGGATAATGGCGAGGGCGTAGGTCTTGCAGGTCCGCAGGTGGGAATACTCAGAAGAGTATTCGTTATCGATATAGGTGAGGGCAGGCTGGAATTCGTCAATCCAAAGATAACAAAGACGAGCGGTGTTCAGGAGGGCAGTGAGGGCTGTCTTTCATGTCCGGGCGAATTCGGTATAACAAAGCGTCCTATGTATGTTACCGCCGTTGCTCAGAACAGATACGGCGACCAGTTCACTATAAATGCAGAGGGACTTCTTGCAAAGGCAATATGCCATGAGAACGACCATCTTGACGGCATACTTTTCAAGGAGCATGTTATAAGAAAAATAGATCCTGTAAATAACCCCTCTGATAAGCACAATAAAAAGAAATAATAAAGGAAGAATGCTATGAAGATAGTTTTTATGGGTACGCCGGATTTTGCAGTTCCTTGTCTTGAGGCGCTCATAAATGACGGCTGTGAGATAGCGGCAGTCTTTACCCAGCCCGATAAACCAAAGGGCAGAGGATATGCAATGACTCCGCCGCCCGTTAAAGTGTGCGCCCAAAAGCATGGTATAGAGGTATATCAGCCCGAAAAAATGAAGGACGGCACAGCTTATGAGATACTCAGTAAAATAAAGCCCGATATGATAATTGTCGTGGCATACGGAAAAATACTTCCGAAGGATATAATAGAGCTTCCGCCGTTTGGCTGCATAAACGTGCATGCGTCACTTCTTCCGGAATACAGAGGAGCTGCGCCGATACAGTGGGCAGTGCTTGACGGAAAGAAAAAAACAGGAGTTACTGCCATGTATATGGATGTCGGACTTGATACAGGCGACATGCTGCTGAAAGCGGAGACCGACATAGGCGAAAATGAAACAGCAGGCGAGCTGCACGACAGACTTTCGGCTATGGGAGCAGAGCTTATAGTAAAGACTGTA
Organism: uncultured Eubacteriales bacterium; assembly: GCA_900321195.1. GTDB lineage: Bacteria > Bacillota > Clostridia > Oscillospirales > Acutalibacteraceae > UBA1213. The sequence goes on along the minus strand of ONVG01000086.1, from coordinate 971 downwards.
CACGAAGCCGAAAAGGGAACGCTTGTGCGTGAAAAGCAGGATGACAGCAAGTCATGCTATGCATCTATGCTTACAAAGGAAATGTCGGTAATAGATTTCGGAAAGACTGCTCAGAAGGTGCATGACCTTGTAAGAGGACTGAATTCTTGGCCGAGCGCAAGCGCAGTTCTTAACGGAAAGCGCATAAAGATACACAGAACGCTTATCACGAACGGCAGCGGAGAGCCGGGACAGGTCTTGTCGCTTGAACCGTTTGTTGTTGCATGCGGTGAAGGCGCTGTAGAGATAACAGAGCTTCAGCCGGAGGGCAAAAAAAGGATGTCGGCGCAGGCATTTGTAAACGGACTGCATAATGTAAGCGCAAAGGAACTTAAATTTTCGTGAATACGGGTGAGCGCGTATGGTAAATTCTGCAAGACAGGCGGCATTTTCCGCACTTGTTCGTGTTGAGGAGAATGCGTCCTACTCAAACATCACGCTTGACAGCATACTTTCGGACAGCAGCCTTTCACAGCGTGATAAAAGCTTTGCATCAGAGCTGTTCTACGGCGTTATAGAGAAAAAGCTTTTGCTTGACTATAATATAGCCGTCAACGCCGACAGACCGCTTTCAAAGATAGATACAAGGATAGCTGTTATACTAAGGATGGGTATATATCAGCTGTTTTTCATGGAGAGTGTGCCTGCTTCTGCGGCAGTTAATGAGTCCGTAAAGCTTTGCAGGAGCAATAAGCTTGACAATGCGGCCGGATTTGTCAACGGTGTATTGAGAGCTGCATCAAGAAACAGTGAGCCAAGACTTCCCGACTCTAAAAAAGGAAAAAATAAATATTATTCCGTAAAATATTCGTGTCCGGAGGAAATAATAAAGCTGTGGCGAAAGAGCTACGGAGATGAGAACACTATAGGGATACTTGATTCTCTTGAAGGCAGACCTCCGCTTTGTGTAAGGGTAAACACACTTAAAACGA
>ONVG01000041.1 GCA_900321195.1 uncultured Eubacteriales bacterium | reverse complement strand
AATTCATCATTAAGGAATGTCTGACGCTCTATAAGCTTATTTATATCATCGGGCTTTGAGTTTATTTTTTCGTTAAGTATTTCAAGCTCGTTTTCCATGTCGGCAAGCTCTCTGAAAACCGTAAGGACTTCATCGTATGCGGAAATATAAGGGTCTCTGCATACATGCTGCTCCATATAGCCTATTACGGTATTTTTATTAAGGACGATAGTTCCGCCTGTTGGGAGCATCTCGCCTGTTAGCAGCTTGAAAAGCGTAGTTTTGCCGCAGCCGTTCACGCCTATAAGACCTATCCTGTCGTCATTCTGTACTTCAAAGTACATATCATCAAAAAGCTTCTGTTCTCCGAAATCCATAGAAAGTCCGCTGACTGTTACTATTGCCATTTTTTTCACCATCGCATATATTATTATCCTACCTATAATAACATACTTTTTATAATAATGCAAATCCCCGCCGGAGTGCCTCCGGAGTCAATTCGCGCCGGCAAGCTGCCGGACCCGATTCGCGCCGGCAAGCTGCCGGACCCGATTCGCGTAGTCGCTCGCTGCGCTCCGCTCTGATTGCAGACCATAACTTTATTCACGCGAAGCAAGCTATATATTAGGTGCGGCAAAGTTTAATAGAAAAAGAACTTGTAAGTTTTGATGAAATAGCCGTAAAGCGCACCGCAAGGGGCGTGTCGGCGCCGGCAAGCTGCCGCTGTCAATTCGCGTTGTCGCTCACTCCGTTCCGCTCTGATACGTTATCCATAAGTTTATCCACGCGGCACGGCATAAACATTGCATTAGGTGCGGCAAAGTTTAATGGAAAAGAGAACTTGTAAGTTTTGATACAATAGCCGTAAAGCGCACCGCAAGGGGCGTGTCGGCGGACGTAGGAAACCGGCGCTGTGCGCCGCCGCACCGGATGTGCGTGCATAGCAGTAGAAATTAACGTAAAGTAAGCGCGTTTTACCGCGCGTGAACGTAATCGACAGCGGAGGCACTCCGCCGCGCGATTTTTAGTTATTGAAAAAATCTCCGTAATTATTTTAAACTCGCATCATTCCGAAAGCAGCGGGCTTGTTTCAGATACCGAATTATACATAGCCGCGCATATCGCAGCGGAAAGTGCGAATATCTCCTGAGCTGTGTAGTATATTTCAAGCTCGAAGCCGCTGCCAAACCTGCTCCAGCATTTTTTCTGCGTCATAACAGGACTTTTATCAACATCAAAAAGCGAAAAACGTCCCGCCGCAATATCTCCTGCAAAACGATAAGTACTTCCGTATATCATAAAGGTGAAGCAGTTCTTTATATACGGCACAAGAACATAAAGCCTTCCTCCGCACCTTACGGAAAAATGCTCTATAACCAAATTTTTGTGTACTATCTCAGATACAGTATAATCGCTGCTGTCACTTATTATTATCTTCTGTTTAGTTCTGTCAGTATGGACAGATACCTTGTACTTCGGATAAGCGCTTTCATTGAATACCGTAAATCCTGCTCCCTCACCCGAAGTATCTCGTACCAGAAATAACTTCATCTTATCACCTGCCTGTATGTTGTTCCAAAAATCTTGCGCTTAATCTTCAAAAGCTCTTTCCACCATATCCATAGGTATATGTGCAAGCATGGATATTTCTTCTGCCGTAAGACTCTCAAAACTTTCATTCTGTGAAAGCACGGTATGCATTAGCAGATACACCGCAAAGCAGTCTGCCTCCCTTTCATACCTTGAAACGCAAAAACTCGTATTACAGCTAAGTTCTATGGAGTTCGTACCCTTATGGAGAATTATATGTCCAAGCTCGTGCGCCATAGTAACACGCTTGCGGTAATAGTCCAGCTCGCTGTTGAGAACAACAAAAAGCATGCCGTTCATCGTTACCGTAAATCCGTTAACACACATGGGAAGCTCGTGTTCTACAGTTATTATTCCCATTTTTTCGTATATATCCGCAGGCTCGGCAGTGCCGTACAAAAGCTCTGTTTCCCTGACTTTTTTCTCGATCTTATTCATAGCACGCTCCTCCCGCAAAATAACCGGAACGATATGTCATTCCTCTCCGAGTGCGCTTTTATGCTGCTGTCTTGCTATCGCGGCAACAACCTTTATTGCATCTATTATCTTCATCCTGTCACTGTTGTTAAGCGGAACGCCGTCAAACATAAGACCCTCCTGCGCCGAAAGCTTTTTGGTAAATTCATCAAATACCTCAGATACCTCAACACTTCCCGAAGTATCTTCAATACTCGAATTGCCTAAAAGATGATCGACGGAAACGCCGAATATATTGCAAAGCTCTACAAGCTTTGCGCTGTCCGGCTCACGCCTGCCCTGCTCGTACATACCGACCGTTGATGCAGAAACCCCTATTTTAGCCGCAAGCTCCGCCTGTGTCATTCCTGCTCTTTTTCTTAGTTCCCTGATTCTTATGCCGACTTTATTTTCCATATAATTGCCACCTCACACATAAGATGTTTCGGATATAACTTTATCAACTGCATTATACCACACGTTAAGTGTAATTTCAAGTCGAAAAATAAATTCGTCGCTATGACAGAAAATTTGTTCGTGATTTTGTGAATACAAACAAATTTTCGATTTGCTCTTGATTTTTGAAAAAATCCGATTATACTATTAATCAAAGAGTATAAACATCACCTATTTTAATGATATTTTTAAGTCATTTCGCTCATTTTCATAAAATATACCTATCTCGGCTTTGATAAAAGCAGTTTTTCATTCACGGGTATCATAAAATTGAAAATAGGGCTTTTATTTTTACATATCAAGTACACATTTCGTGTAGAAAGGAAGAAGAAAATGACGTATAAGGAATGGTCGCTGCAATACAGGGAGAGCGCAGATATTCTGAAAGAGAAAATAGATGCGCTGAAAATCGAAAAGAAAAAAGCTCCTTTATCAGAGCTGAACGGACTTGATAACAGGATAAAAATACTTTCCGAAATGTACAGGGACTGCAGGGAAACAGAATATGAACTCGGAAAAAGAAAGGGCGGAGCATTTTGAAAAATATAATGGTACCATTTGATGACAAAGCAAACTCGGAATTTTCATTTTTTGAATATTCTGAAACGGGCGGCAATAATGACAGCATAAGAAAACGCATGAAAAAGATATTGTCTGAAGCCATAAAGAATGAGCTTACAAAACGTCAGAAGGAATGCATAATGCAGTATTATTATGAGCATAAAAGCGTCAGGGAAATAGCCGAAAACACGGGCATCAAGCCTACAACGGTTTATAAACACATAAACAAAGCCCGAAAAGCCATCAAAAAATGTTCATGCTATTTATGAGCAAAAATTTTATTTCGGAATAAAACAAAAAATGCTGCACATAATATAGTTATTCCCGAAAGAATGCATTTGTCTGTGAACGGCTGAAGCATTCAACGGGAGCTGTGCCGTTCACGGACGGAAGGCACAGTCATATTTTCGGGAGGTAATATGATGCTTGACAGGCTTGCATTGATACTGCTCATTATCGGCGGACTCAACTGGGGTGCAGTAGGAGTTTTCCAGTTTGACATAGTTGCATGGATATGTGGCGGTCAGACAGGTATAATAAGCAGGATCATATACACCCTTGTAGCGCTTTCGGCAATATGGTGTATATCACTTCTTTTCAGAGAAAGAGAAGGTACACCCTCATTGTCTGCATGACTCAAACGGATACGCTTGCGGGCGTATCCGTTTTTGGCATATTCAGGTCATTGACATTTGCTTATTATATACATATTCTATCTTGTATCATATAAATATCACGTCAAAACAACCAAAATATAAGCAGACATAATATTTTTATCAAAAAAGCGTTGACAAACACGAACACTTGTATTATTATATAGTCACAGAGTTAATGACACAACACATTAACTAAGTAATCACAACAAAAACATTTTTAAAAAGGGAGGATGATAAGATCCTCATAGGCAAACAGTACATCCCCATCGTCAAAGATATATCACAAAACACAATACAAAACTCAGTACACATCAAGTTTATTTTTCACAACATCACAAAATAAAACATACTATATTCCAAGATTATTTTTTACAATAATACAGAATAAAACGTACTACAATCAAACTTTATTTTTCACAGCAATACAGAATAAAACGTACTACAATCAAACTTTATTTTTCACAACAATACAGCATAAGACACACTATTTTTTATTACAAGAGATTATTCTCCTTATATAAGTTTCACACAAAACACAAAAAGCGGAGGCGCACAAAGCGTCTCCGTTTTTTGACATGTTTACAAATAAAAAACAGGCATGGCATTACGCCATACCTGTAATTTACAGACATTAGCTTTCGCTTAGTCCTCGTACTTCTTTTCTGTAGCGTTCCAAGCATACATCTTGCGGATCTCTTTGCCGACCTTCTCAAGCTGATGCTCTGCCTTCAAAGCTCTTGTAGCATTGAAATGTGCTCTGCCGTTCTTGTTCTCTGCGATCCACTTTGTAGCAAATGTACCGTCCTGTATCTCGGAAAGTACCTTCTTCATCTCTGCCTTTGTAGCGTCTGTGATGATCCTCTTGCCTGTCTCGTAGTCGCCGAACTCTGCTGTATCGGAAATTGAATATCTCATCATTGAGAAGCCGCCTGTATAGATAAGGTCAACAATGAGCTTCATCTCATGGATACACTCAAAATATGCGTTCTCAGGTGCATAGCCTGCTTCAACGAGTGTTTCAAAGCCTGCCTGCATAAGAGCTGTAACACCGCCGCAAAGAACAGCCTGCTCACCGAAGAGGTCTGTTTCTGTCTCGATACGGAATGTTGTTTCCATAACTGCTGCACGAGCTGCGCCGATACCTGCGCCGTATGCAAGAGCTATGTCAAGGCAGTGACCTGTAGCGTCCTGATATACAGCAACGAGTGCAGGTGTACCCTTACCCTCAACATACTCTGAACGTACTGTGTGACCCGGAGCCTTAGGTGCGATCATGAATACGTCAACGTTTGAAGGCGGAACTATCTGCTTGAAGTGGATGTTGAAACCGTGTGCAAATGCGATAGCCTTGCCTTCTGTAAGGTTAGGAGCTATATCATTCTTGAAGATATCAGCCTGCTTCTCATCGGGAGTAAGTATCATGATGATGTCAGCCTTCTGTGTAGCCTCAGCTGTTGTATAAACCTCGAAGCCAAGCTCCTTAACATGATCCCAGCGTCTGCTGCCCTTGTAAAGTCCGATGATAACGTTTACGCCGCTGTCACGAAGATTAAGAGCATGAGCGTGTCCCTGGCTGCCGTAACCGATAATGGCAACTGTCTTTCCTTTGAGCTGATTGATGTCACAATCCTTTTCATAATAGATCTTTGGCATTTTTGTTTCCTCCATAGTACATTTTTATCTGCCGCTTTATATGTGCGGCTATATTTATGAAATTCGTTAGACCGTCATTTGCGAAGGGCGCTGTCTTTTTCAATAGCGACAGTTCCTGTCCTGACGATCTCACGGATACCATACGGTCTTAAAAGATCCGTAAGCGTTTCAAAACGCTCAAGCGTATCTGCAAACTGCAAAGTCATTGTGTTTATAGAAACATCAACTATCTTTGCGTCCATAAGCTCGGCTATTTTCATAATGTCGAGTCTTTGCTTTGCGGGACAGCTCACCTTGATAAGTGAAAGCTCCCTGCTTATGAATGTTCCCGGTGAAAGAGTCCTTACCTTTATTACCGGTATTATCTTATTGAGCTGCTTTTCAAGCTGTTCTACAACATATTCATCACCGTCGGCTACGATCGTTATCCTTGAAATATTCGGATCCTCTGTGATGCCGACAGCAAGACTGTCTATATTGAAGGCTCTTCTTGAAAACAGACCTGATACCTTGGACAAAACTCCGGGGTGATTTTCAACGAGTACAGAAAGTGTATATTTCATCTCGGTGTCCTCCTTATACAGATGTTGTTTTCGGGTTTACATTGCATACAAGCACAAAGGGCTTATCGCTTTTCAGCATCTCACGGGCATATTTAAGCGCTTCCTCATTGCTTGACGCACATGCGGAGTCTATGCCGTAGGACTGAGCAAGCTTTACGAAATCGGGAACATCATGTATTTCCGTTACCTCGTATCTGCTGCCGTAGAACTTATCCTGCAATTCATGAACCATACCAAGAGTGGTATTTCTCATAACTATTATCTTTACATTGAGCTTTTCTACTGCAATAGTTGCCAGCTCATTCATGGACATCTGGAAAGAACCGTCACCGCATACAGCGATAACATCTCTCGACGGTCTTGCAAGCTTTGCTCCGACAGCCGCCGGAACGGAATATCCCATCGTTCCCATACCGCCCGATGTAAAGAAGCGTCCGTCACGCAGACGGCAGTTATTAGCGCACCATATCTGATTCTGTCCGACATCGGCGCACATTATAGCCTTTGAATGAACCATGCCCGAAAGCTCGGCAATAAAGCTCTTAGGCTCAACATAGCCGTCAAATATCTGCGGAACAGGCTCGTATTCCCTTTTCCACTCGGCTACCTGCTGCTTCCATTCATCAGGAGTCGTATAATTTATCTCCTTGAGAAGCTGACCAAGAACATTTCTCATGTCACCGACTATCGGGATAGATGTTTTCATGTTTTTGCCTATCTCAGCCGGGTCTATATCTATGTGTATTACATTTGCATGCTCAACCACCTGATCAGGTGACGCTACAGCCCTGTCGCCTACCCTTGCGCCGCAAAGTATAACAAGGTCTGCGTTGTGGACAGTGATGTTTGCAGCTTTTCTGCCGTGTGAGCCAAGCATACCTACATACTGCGGGTCGTCGGAGGGCATTATTCCTATACCCATCATTGTTGAAACAACAGGTATTCCCGTCCTCTCGATAAACTCACGGAATTTCGGTTTAGCGCCTGAGGTAAGAACACCGCCGCCTGCACATATAACAGGCTTTTTGGATTCGCTTATCATTTCAAGCGCTCTTTTTATCTGCATGGGATGACCCTGTACACTCGGCTTGTAGCTTATTATATTTACCTTTTCGGGATATTCAAAGCTTTCTACCTCGCCTGTCTGCACATCAACAGGAACATCAATAAGCACAGGACCCGGACGGCCTGTAGAAGCTATATGGAAAGCCTCCTTGAAAACCTTTGGAAGCTCTGCGGTATTCTTTACAAGATAGCTGTGCTTTACGAAGGATTCACACGCACCTGTAATATCTGCCTCCTGGAATACATCTCTGCCGAGCAGGTCGCTCTTTACCTGACCTGTTATAGCAATGAGCGGAATAGAGTCCATATAAGCTGTTGCGATACCTGTTATCATATTCAAAGCGCCGGGACCGGATGTTGCGACACAGACGCCGACTGTTGAAAGTGCCCTTGCATATCCGCTTGCAGCATGAGCCGCATTTTGTTCCTGTCTTACGAGCACCGCCTTGATATCGGTCTCACCGAGCTTATCGAAAAACGGACATATGACCGCGCCCGGATAACCGAAAAGAAGCTTTACGCCCTCCTTTTCAAGACATTTTACCATTATTTCAGCACCGCTTATCACAGAACTCCCCCTCTGTCATTGATTTTTTATTTTTATTTAAGAATAATTATATTTCCTACCAAAGGAAGCTTTTTAGCCTTTCCGTTAACAGCATTTATTATCCCGAATATAGACAGTCCGAAACAGAAAAGACTTACAGGAATAGACATCAATGCAAATATCCATCCAACAAACGGCATAAAGCTCATCAAAGAGAAAAATACACCCAGAACGACCTCTACTATTGCAAGTATAAGTCCCTGATTTGCATGGAAGCGCGCATAATTTGAATTCGGCGCAGTCAATATCGGTATTATCACGAGCCATGAAAGATATGAGAACAGAGCTGTCATCTTGTTCTGCTCTATATCATCGGGATCGAACATGGCCGTATCATCCTCTGTATCAAAAAACTTATTTACTTTATCTTCAAAATCTGACATATATGATCATCTCCATAAAATCGGAATATAATACATTATCCCTTATATCTGCATAGCATTTATTATATCATTACAAAAAATAAGTGTCAATATTTATACTCGAATTTATCAGAGCAGATGCACGAAAATATAAAAGTATATTGTGCAATTCAGACAAAAATCAACAGCTCACCATGTATTGTATTTTTTCGCAGGAAACAGCAGCGGCAGACCTGATATGCAAGTCTGCCGCTGCTGTTTATATGAGGTGAGGTGAATTAAGGGGATCATTCAATTAATGGTATCATTCTACCTTTGGAAGTGCATTTATGCTTGCTGCAAGCTCTTCATCTGTCGGGATATAGTCTGTCATTACACCGTCATTGAATTTCTCGTATGCAGTCATATCAAAGTAGCCTGTGCCTGTAAGTCCGAAGAGAATAGTCTTTTCTTCGCCTGTTTCCTTGCACTTGAGCGCTTCATCGATAGCAACTCTGATAGCGTGTGAGCTTTCCGGAGCAGGAAGTACGCCTTCAACTCTTGCGAACTGCTCTGCTGCTGCGAATACTGATGTCTGCTCAACTGCGACAGCCTCCATAAATCCGTCATGATAGAGCTGGCTGAGAGTTGATGACATGCCGTGGAATCTGAGACCGCCTGCATGGTTTGCTGACGGGATAAATCCTGAACCGAGTGTGTACATCTTTGCGAGAGGACATATCATTCCTGTATCGCAGAAGTCGTATGCAAACTTACCTCTTGTAAAGCTTGGGCAAGATGCAGGCTCAACAGCGATGAAACGATAATCCTTTTCGCCTCTGAGCTTTTCTCCCATGAACGGAGAGATAAGACCGCCGAGGTTTGAACCGCCGCCTGCGCAGCCGATGATTATATCAGGCTTTACATTATACTTGTCCAGCGCAGCCTTTGCTTCAAGACCGATAACAGACTGATGAAGAAGTACCTGATTGAGAACAGAGCCGAGAACATAACGGTATCCGGGATTTGAAGTTGCAACCTCAACTGCTTCAGAAATAGCGCAGCCGAGACTTCCTGTTGTTCCGGGATGAGCTTCGAGTATCTTTCTGCCGACATTTGTTGTAGTTGAAGGAGAAGGAGTAACATCTGCGCCGTAGGTACGCATAACTTCACGTCTGAAAGGCTTCTGCTCATAGCTTACCTTTACCATGAATACTTTACAGTCAAGTCCGAAGTATGCACAAGCCATTGAAAGCGCCGTACCCCACTGACCTGCGCCTGTTTCTGTTGTAACGCCTTTAAGTCCCTGCTTCTTTGCATAATATGCCTGAGCGATAGCTGAGTTGAGCTTATGGCTGCCGCTTGTGTTGTTGCCCTCGAATTTGTAGTATATCTTTGCAGGTGTGCCGAGAGCCTTTTCAAGACAGTATGCACGAACAAGCGGTGACGGACGGTACATCTTGTAGAAATCTCTTATTTCCTGCGGTATTTCGATATAGGGAGTAGTATCGTCAAGCTCCTGAGCTACAAGTTCGTCACAGAAAACAACTCCAAGCTGTTCTGCATTAAGCGGCTTGTGTGTGCCGGGGTCAAGAAGAGGAGCAGGCTTATTTTTCATATCTGCTCTTAAATTATACCATGCGGAAGGTATCTCCGATTCATCAAGATAAATTTTGTAGGGAATTTTGTTTTCGCTCATTGTCATTATCTCCTTTTTAATATTTATATTTTGATTTTTAATAATGCCCGTAATGAAAATATGCTTTTATCAGGTATCACCATCGTTTTGTAAATAATTTCATAGAAATTCCTCCGTAAAAACAAAAACTGTCCCGACATTACTGCCGGGACAGGAAATTCCTGCGGTGCCACCCTGCTTGATACAATTTTTTTGTATCCTCTCAAGCGTACTGTCATACGCCGACCATGTTTACGGAGGTCATTCCGTCTTGCATACTCTGTAGTAAATACATTTCTGTTCGCCCTCAGAAGTCCATTCGATACAAGCTCTCTCTGCCGCACTCTCACCCTCTGCGGCTCGCTTTAAGGGAGTTTCACAAGATCTACTCACTCTTCCTCAACGGTTTAAGGATATTTTAAACCAAAAAAAAATCGTTGTCAATAGTTT
>ONVG01000019.1 GCA_900321195.1 uncultured Eubacteriales bacterium | reverse complement strand
AATCTCTTTAAAGTAATATTTTGTGAATGGATCTACATATATAACAAGATATTTAAAAGATATTTTGTTATTTCGTGAATTGACAAACTCTTTGTGATGAAATATTATTTTTATAAGAATGTTTTAGGGGAATGTATCTTGAAGGGGTGATACGGTGAACACCGAAAATTTGACCGAGGAATTATATGAATATTACGGAAAGCAGAAGGAGAGCATGACTTCATCTGCGATACCTTTTTTCGTTTTTCAGATACTTAATGGTGAAATGCATATAGTTATACTGTCCGACGGTCTTTGCAGGCTTTTCAAGGACAGCAGGGAAAATATAAAGAAACGTATTGAAAACAGGATATTTTCTGAAATATATCCTGAGGATATGAGCGCTCTTAAAGATGTGTGGAAAAAGTTTTTAAACGGAAGTTCTGACTGTGATATAGTCTTTAAGAAGATGATAGACAAAAAGATAAGAGCTTTGCGCGCCAATGGAAATATGAGAGTTATGGATACAGGCGAAAAGCTCTATATGGTATGGTTCGACGATGTTACGAACATACTTGACGATGCAATAAAAAATGATATCTATTATGATAAGATGACAGGACTTTTCAATATGACAGCGTTCGGTATAATCGGTGAAAACGAACGCGCTTCTATGAAAAAGAAGGATATCGTTCCCGCGCTTGTTTATTGTGACGTTCGTGATATGAAGGCTATAAATGAAAAATACGGATTTGCAAAGGGAAACGGAGTTATTTCCGGTATAGCCTATGTTCTTAAAGAGGTATTCAGAAACGGCGTTATATCAAGATTTTCCGATGACCACTTTGTTGTTCTGGCAAGCAGAAAGGGGATAGAGCAGAAAATAGAAAGAGTATGCCATGATGTACTCAATAATCCTATGGGTATACCGGTAATGATGTGCGCAGGCATATATTCGGATACCAAGAATGATATAGATATCTATGCGGCTTGTGACAGGGCTATGCTTGCATGCAAGAGCCTCAAAGGTGATTATAATATAAAATACCGTGAGTTTGACCGTGAAATGTTCAATGTCTACCACAAGAACAGACATGTTATAAGCAGCTTTGAGGATGCGCTCAAAAACGGCGATATAAAGCTTTACTATCAGCCTATAATAAGAACAGTCACAGGCAAGATATGCGATATGGAGGCGCTTGCAAGATGGATAGACCCCGAAAAGGGAATGCTCCCTCCCGGACAGTTCATTTCTATCCTTGAAGATAACCGCCTTATAAATAAGCTCGATTTTTATATGGTAAGCAAAATATGTGAAAGTCTCAATGAGCTTAAAAAACAGAATGTACCGGTAGTTCCCGTGTCCGTTAACCTTTCAAGGATAAACTTCGAGATATGTGATGTCGTTGAAGAGGTAACAAGGATAGTTGACGAGCATAATATCGGACATGAGCTTATCACTATAGAGATAACCGAAAGCGCATTTATACACAATCAGAGTTTTCTTGCAAGTCAGATAGACCGTTTCCGCAATGCAGGCTTTAATGTGTGGATGGACGATTTCGGAAGCGAATATTCATCTTTGAATACTCTTCAGGAATATACCTTTGACCTTGTAAAGCTTGACATGCGTTTTATGAAAAATTTCAGCCTTACCGGAAAAAACAGGCTCATACTCTCGGATATAATAAGCATGATATCAAAGCTTGGAGTCAATACTCTTGCAGAGGGCGTTCAGACCAAGGAGCAGCTCAGATTTTTGCGTGATGCCGGATGTGATAAGGTGCAGGGATATCTTTTCAGCCGACCTATGCCTTGTGAGTATTTCTATAATAAGACTGTCATATTCAACGACCTTCATTATGATGATTTTGAGCGCTCTGACTATTTCCGCAAGATAGAAACAACAGGACTCGGATTCCCTGCGCTGCCCGACCTGCCGGAAGGATTTTCGGGTGATGCGAGCGGAACGCCGTCAGCCGTGATGGAGATACATGACGGAAAGTGCAAGATACTGAAAGCAAACAACGCATACAAGAAATTTCTTTCCGATATCGGTATAGCGGATGATCTGATATACGGTGATTATTATGAGTGGGAGCGTCAGCCGGTGCCTGAGTTTTTAAAGGCTGTGGATGAATGTATCGAAACCAAGAATACAGTATATATTTACGGACTTGAAGAAGGCGGAATGAAAGTCAACTGTCAGCTTGTTAACATTGCCTATGATGAAAAAACAAAGACTGGCGCTGTACTAATTCTGATAGTCAAATATGAACCGATAGCAAAATGATTTTATGTAAATAAAACAGCTGCCGTGCTGAAAAGCTGCGGCAGCTGTTTTTTGTGCTGTTGATTATCCTATAGGCTCAAAGTCTGCTGCGCCGTGTTTGCAGAGAGGACAAATGAAGTCATCGGGGAGTTCTTCGCCCTCGTAAACATATCCGCATATTTTGCAGACCCAGCCCTTTTTGCCTTCTGTTTCCGGCTTGGGCTTAACATTGTTCTGATAGTAGGTATAAGTCATTGTTTCCTTGTCGGAAAGTACTCTTGCTTCTGTAACGCTGCATATGAACATGCCGTGTGTGTCAAGGTCAACATAATCCTCAACTTTAAGTGACATGAATGAGTTGATGTATTTCGGGAGGAGTACAAGTCCGTTGTCGGAATGAAGTATTTCACAGCCCTCGAATTTGTCTGTATTTCTGCCGCTGCGGAAACCGAATGCTTCAAATACCTTGAACGGCGCTTCTACAGAAAGACAGTTTACATTCATCTTTCCTGTCTGCTTTATTACATGATGAGAATAATTCTGCTTGTTGATGCAGACTGCTATCCTGTTCGGAGAGTTTGTTACCTGTGTTACAGTATTGACGATAAGTCCGTTATCCTTCTTGCCGTCATTAGAGGTAACTACATAAAGTCCGTAGCCGATATTGAAAAGTGCAGTCATGTCATTCTTGTTTGCGGTTTCGTCATGCTGTGAAAGATAATCCATGCACAACTCATTTGCAAGATCTTCAAGCTGCTTGCTGCTTTCTTCGCTGAGAGCAGACATTATCTTTACGGTCGTATCTGTGAATGTGAGGCTCTTGCAGCCTTCCAGCATCTTTTTCATTGTCTTTGCAGCCATAGGCGCCCATGAACCGTTCTCGATAAGAGCGACAGTCTTGTTCTGGAAGTTTCTTTCTGTGAGGTGGTTTATGAATTCGCGCATGAACGGGAATATCTCTGCATTATAAGTCGTAGTTGCAAGAACTATCCTGCCGTAGCGGAAAGCATCCTCAACGCATTCAGCCATATCTTCTCTTGCAAGGTCGCTTACGACTACCTTAGGACAGCCCTTTACTCTGAGCTTTTCTGCAAGAAGCTCAACAGCTTTCTTTGTATTGCCGTAAACAGATGTGTAGGCTATCATGATGCCGTCGCTTTCTGTTGAATAGCTTGACCATGTGTCATAAAGGCCTATATAATAGCCGAGATTTTCTGTAAGTATCGGACCGTGAAGAGGACATATCTTTTCTATATCAAGTGTGGCTGCCTTTTTGAGAAGTGCCTGTACCTGTGCGCCGTATTTTCCGACTATGCCTATATAGTATCTTCTTGCTTCACATGCCCAGTCCTCTTCAACATCGAGTGCGCCGAATTTTCCGAAACCGTCAGCCGAGAAAAGTACTTTATCCTTGCTGTCGTATGTTACCATTACTTCTGGCCAGTGAACCATAGGTGCGCCGACAAAGTTGAGAGTATGTGTGCCAAGCTCAAGCTTGTCGCCCTCTTTGATGACTATTCTCTTATCTGAAAAATCAGTGCCGAAGAAGTTCTTCATCATGGTGAATGCCTTTGCGCTTGAAACTACAGTTGCTTCAGGGTATGTTTCGATAAAGCTCATGATGTTTGCGCTGTGGTCAGGCTCCATGTGCTGAACGATAAGATAATCGGGCTTTCTGCCGTTAAGCGCGCTTTCAAGATTGTTGAGCCACTCATGCTTGAAATTGCGGTCAACAGTATCCATAACGGCTATTTTTTCGTCTATTATAACATAAGAGTTATAAGCCATGCCGTTTGGTACATCATACTGACCTTCAAAAAGGTCGATCTTGTGGTCGTTCACGCCTACATACCTGATGTCATTCGTGATGTTCATAATTATTACCTCCGTTTTTATTTTCTATTTTAGCCTGTACTGTCAGGCACTTTCAACAGATTTTTCGCCGTCCTCTTCGCCGTCAATAACTATCTCTTCGCCGTCTTCTTCGCCGTCAATGATTATCTCCTCGCCGCCTTCTTCGCCGTCAATGACTATCTCCTCGCTGTCTTCTTCGGCGCCTTCCTCTTCACCGCCTGTCATTTCGCCTGTGTATTTGATGACAGGCTCTTTTCCGTCGGTTATACCTTTCTTATAGGTTACTGAATAAAGTATGAATTGCTGTTCATTGCCGCTGTCAGGCTCTGAGCCCCAGAGATCGACTGTTACCTTATTGCCTTCAACTGCAATATCGCCGAGGTCGGCTTCTTCCTCTTTAAGGAATGCAGCTATCACTATCATAAGGTCGCTTGAATTGAACATATCGTCATTATAATTTGCGGATGCATATGCCCTGAAGTTCTGATTGCTTTCTCCGCCGTTTGCGACTGAAAGTATAGCGCTGCTGAGCATATATTCATTTTCATTTTTTTCGATAAAATCGTCAAGCTCTGCCTTTGATTTTATAATGAAACATGCAGGGAGCTTTGCGCCTGATTCCTTTTTGAGTCCGTCAACGGAAAATGAGGTGTATGTTATGTCTGCAAAGGGACTTTCATTCTCTGTTGATTCTTCTGTGCTGCTTGTTTCCGATGTCTGAGCT
Source organism: uncultured Eubacteriales bacterium (assembly GCA_900321195.1). Classification (GTDB taxonomy): domain Bacteria; phylum Bacillota; class Clostridia; order Oscillospirales; family Acutalibacteraceae; genus UBA1213. Next base: position 9,991 of record ONVG01000019.1, on the reverse strand, counting down.
GATCCTTCTGCGCTTTCAGTTTTGCTTTCGGTTTTGCTTTCGGTTTTGCTTTCGGCTGTGCTTTCCGTGCTGCTTGCAGATGAAGCCTGACTTGCGGAGCTCTTGTTATTATTATCCTTTTTGCCTGCACAGCCTGCTGCGCCTGCCATCAGGATAAGTCCTGCCATGATGATGCATAGTTTTTTTCTCATTTTTTACCTCTCCTTTTCTGAGTCTGATTATCTTGAAAGTGCAACAAATGTGTTTTTCTTCAGACTTTTGAGAAATCTGCATTTAGAGATGCTCTTTCCGCCGCACTTTGTGCATATCGTCATAGGCTCTCTTGATGAAGAAACACTCACATTTGAGTTTGCAGCCCTTTCTTTTGCCTGTTCGCGTTCTTTTACCAATCTGTCATATGTGCAGTTCATTATCTGCTCTGTTATATCGGTAAGGTCCTCCTTTTCGAGTCCTTCTATTATACCGCCTGAGATAACAGGTATGGTTATATATCTGTCAATATCAGACATGCTGAATTGCTTTGTTCCGCAGTCGGTGCATACGGAGCCGCTTATCACCTCTGCCTGATGACCGAAATTTTTCTTTATAAAGCCTATATCTATAGTTTTGCCCTCGGTTATGAATTTCGCAAGCTGCATTGCCATAGCTACAAGTCCTCCGAAATACTGCTGTGTCCAGTATCTGTTTTCCTCAGATGAGAACTCCGTGGTCTGGAAAGTGAAGTTCTCAAAGCGGCCTTTCTTTGAAAAACCCTTTGTAAAATAGGATGTGTCTTTTGAGCTTTCCCATTTCTGTATGCATTCCTTAATATAATCAGCATAAAAGTCCTCTTTGGTATCCCTTAGTACCTTTTCCATCGCTTTTATGGAAGTTTCATAGAATTTCATTAAAGAATATCCTCCTTGATAATTATATCTGCACGGTGATGACCGTGTCTTTATATTGATTATATATGAAAATTGAAGAATAAACAATGGATTTTGTTAATTTTTTTTAAAATATTGTGTTTAACAAATTGACAAACACAATAGAATAACATATACTTTACTATGAAGTATTGTAGTCAGCGGCAAACTGCAAAAAGTATGCTCGGCAATTTGATCTTTATTTTAATGAAAAGAGATGTATGATATGAGATGTTCTGTATGCGGTGCTATGATGCCCGACAATTATAAATTTTGTATCAAGTGCGGAAATAAAGTAGAGGTACCACCCCCTCCGCCTCCTCCGCCGCCTCCGAAGCCGCCCGTTGTATGCAGTAAGTGCGGCGCAGAGGTGCCGAATAATTATAAATTCTGTACAAGATGCGGAAATAAGCTCGAGACTTCCGTTCAGCAGACACAGCAGACACAGGATAATGGACAGCCTGCCGGAAAACATTTTTCTCTTGAGGATATAGCTCGTCAGCAGGAGGAAAAACATGATATCGGTTTCGGACCGGCTGTAGGAAAATTGGAAGAAGAGTCTTATAATGATGAAACGGATGAAGAAAATGAGGACGAATATTCGGATGAATATGGGCAGGAAGAACCTCCGGCTCTTGATAATTCCGGCAGCGCTAAGATAGGCGCAGATTTTTCTCCCATACCCGAACCAAAGAAGCCTGCGGCAAACAATGCCCCGAAAAAGGCTGAAAGACAAAGCGGAGATAATATCATGCTCTATAACATAACAAGTCCGGCAGTGCCTTTCGGTGAGCAGGATCAGACCTGTATAGATATTTTCGGAAAAGATGCCGCTCAGAAGCTTGATGCTCTCAAAAACAAATGATATTAAACAGTCATGCTCTGTAATTTATAAAGGAGATGAATTTTATGTTTTTTAATAAGAAAAAGAAAAATGCTCAGGAAAATCTTGCCAATAAAGAGTTCGGAGTGCCGGAGTTACCTCCGAAGCCTGTTTTTGCAGATAATATTGTAAATCCGCAGTACATGGTATCGGGTTCTGACCAGGTGAATCCGCAGTATAATTTATCTCAGGAAACCGCGCCCGGTTTTTATTCAAATCCGGAGCCGCAGTTCAATAACCAGCAACAATTCAACAATCAGCCGCAGTTCAACAACCAGCAGCAATTCAATAATCAGCCGCAGTTTAACAACCAACAGCAATTCAACAATCAGCCGCAGTTCAATAACCAACAGCAATTCAATAATCAGCCGCAGTTCAACAACCAACAGCAATTCAATAATCAGCAGCAGTTCAATAATCAACAGCAGTTCAATAACCAACAGCAGTTTAACAACCAACAGCAATTCAACAATCAGCAGCAGTTCAATAATCAACAGCAGTTTAACAACCAACCTCAGTTCAATAATCAGCCAATGTATAATAATCAGCAGTTTAATGCTCCGCAGGAGGATTTTCATCAGTTCGGCTCTCCCGACAGATTTAATCAGATGCCTGTAAATCAGCAGGAGTTTGCACAGCAGGATATAGAGCAGAGCTTTATGGGAGCTAACGGCTTCAATAACGGCAATAATGGCAATGATCTTATTTGATAGATCGAAAAGAAAGAGGGATAATAAAAAATGACTGTCATTGATATAAGAAATATTTTTTCCGACAGAAATATAGCTCTTATAGATGTTACCGCTACACACCTTTACTATACGGAAAAGAAATATGAAAACGGCAAGTGTGACCTTTATATTCTTGAATACAACAGAAGCTCACGCAGAGAAAAGCTCGTTACAAACTATTCTCTTGACGACCCGTCGCTGATAGATCATATCTATGTTTTTGAAAAAACTATGATGATAGTTCTTGAAAACGGCTCAAACAGTCTGTGGCTCATAGAGATAGACAAAAAGAGCGGGGGAGAGCTGAACAGAAGAAAGATAGTCTGCACCGGAACATTCACGGAATGTCTGCCGCTCGACAATCAGCATCTTCTTATATATACATCTCCCGACCAGATGAATGCGGAGGTTTTCCGTAAGTATAAGGAAATAACGGGCTGTGATTATCTTTGCTATATGTACGATCTGAAAACAAATCAGAAGCATTTTGTAAAGATACCTATAATAGCAAGCATAGGCAGCGGCAACGTCAAGCTTATGAACATACAGGGAGAAAGCTACCTTATACTTCTTGACCCGTTCGGTGATGAAGAAACAAAGGAGAACTACTTCAAAGAGCAGAGATGGATAAATACTGATATAAGAGATAATATATGGTTCTGCAAGACCTCCGATGCTATTGAGCAGATGGAGTCAGGCGGAGAAAATATCAGGAAGCAGTGCATAGCAAGCGCGGATATAAAAGCGCTTGTAAGATATATGGGTTCAGATCTCGACAAGGTGTATTTCAGAGCTAAGGAATTCAAAAGCAGCATTGAAAAGATATGCAGCTTTGATATAGCGGAAAATACGCTCACTGTTGAAGCAACTCTTGAGCCGCCAGAGAAGAACACCTCTTATATAGTCGAGGAAAAGCCGTTCAAGGCGTTCACTGTAACAAAGGGCAGAGCAAGAACTGTTGTACAGGGAGTAGTAGGAAGTGATGCCGAGCTTTCATATAATAACGATCTCGGTAAATTCATAACATGTATAAACGACAGATATATAATAACCAACCGTCAGATATTCAGTGAGGAGAGCAAGAGAACACTCTCATATTATTATATCTGTGACTGTAGTTCTGATAAATCTGAAAGCTACGACTGTAATTGTTACATAAAGGGCAATACACTCGTGATATATTAAAAAACAGGGTGATACGGCGTGAAAAAAAGGTATGTTTCACTTATGCTTGCAGGCTTGATGATATTGGCAGCTTTTATTTCGGGATGCAGCGGCAAAAACGATGAAAGCAGTAAATCATCAGAAAAAGAAAAATCAAAAGAAAGTGTTTCTCAAACGAGTGAGGTTTCCGAAAAAAGCCGTAAAAGCGTAGATACAGCCATTTCCTCTGTCAGCTCGCCGCTTGGACTTAATGAGTGGGGAAAAGCGGCAAAGTTCTGTACTGCGGACGGCACATATAAGGATGTTCCGATAAGGATAACATCTGTCAGGCGCGGTGAAAAGGTTACTAATGAGGTCAGGCAGGCGGCAAACAGCTCTGCGCTGCTGACTTTCTATGAGCCTGATGAAAAAGAGGAATATGCTATAGCTGAATATGAGATGTCGCTTGACGGTTTTCCCGTAAAGGAGGGCGGCACTCAGGCAGATATTTTCGCTTCGGTATCGGGTCCTGACGGTGAAATGATAAAGCTTGAAAACGGCAGCTACTGGGGAACCACGGCTTTATCGCTCGTTGGTGATGATGAATACTACTATGAAGATATAGTCAAGGGAAAGCTTGCATATAAAATAATAAAGGGGTATAATGACTATCTGCTGATAGTCGGTGAAATTGGAGAAACTCAGGCTTATTTCAAGCCTGAACGATAAACAATGTGCAATGAGTGATAAATAAATTTCCATTTTTAAGGAGGCAATAAGTATATGGATAATAATGTTGTAGATAAGGTATTGGGTGCTATATCAGGTTCGTTCGACTTTGTTATCGATAAGAACAGAAGGACTGCACAGCTCAACCGCATAAATGCGATAATAAAGAACGAAACTCAGGAGCTTGATAATACGTATATCACTCTCGGCAAAATATATATAAACACACTCAGCGGAAAGACTGCAAACGAAGTTGAGGTCGCACAGCTTTTAGAGAAGTTAGAGACCTGCAGGACAAGACTTAAAAAGGCTCGTGCAAGGTATGCCTATATAACCACATACGGCATACCAAAGAAAGGCATTAAGCAGGAGGACATAGAATCCGCCGTTGAAAGCTGTGATGATACTCAGGTCAATGAGTGTACGGAGCCGGAGGAAGAGCAGGACATAACAATAGCTTACGCAGACCCGACTGCCGCTACCGACAGCGACGCTATAGACGGAAGTAATGAATAATTGATATTGAATGATCGATTTGTGATGACATTATGAGCTTGAATGTTATTAAAAGAGCCGCTGTATTTGTATGAAGCAGCAGGATCGATATGATGATCGATAATTCGCAATAATGTTGTCAGCTTGCATACTGTTAAATAAAATTCGCTGTATTTGCATGAAACAGCAGGAGGTAAATTTAATGAAAGCTATCACAAATGATGATAAAACAAAGCTCAGAGCGTCAAAGAAAGGCAATTCAAAAAAGAACCGCCGCTCTGATGCTGTATTTCGCCTTGCATTTCTGGGACTTATTACGGCAGTGATGTTCATAATGGCATTCACGCCGCTCGGATATCTCAAAACAGGTTTTCTCAGCATAACGTTTATGACGATACCCGTAATTATCGCTGCGGTCGTGCTTACACCGCTTGATGCGGCTGTCGTCGGAGGAATATTCGGACTGACAAGCTTTATTCAGGCAGTTACGGGAGCAAGCTTACTTACAAATGCACTGTTTCAGGTGAATCCGCTGTTCACGATAATACTTTGCTTTGTACCGCGTGTACTTGAAGGCTTACTCGGAGGACTTCTCTTCCGTGCGATAAGCCGCTTTGACAAGACAAAGCTCATATCATACGCGGCAGTGAGTCTTGCAGTACCGCTGATGAACACGTTATTCTTTATGAGTACATTGTTCCTTTTGTTCTATAATTCCGAGCCTATAAGAAAAATAGCCGAGAGCAAGGGCGCAGAGGATGTTTTTACATTGCTGTTTGCAATGGTGGGAATAAATGCTGTACTTGAAGCGGTAATATGCTTTATTATCGGTACGGCGATAACCAAAGCGCTTTCGGTACTCATCAAAAAAACAAAGCTCAGATAAACTGTCTCAGACACGGCTGATATATTCCGCCGTGTCTGTTTTTGTTCTGATACTTTTGGATAAGAATATTTTATCCAATAAACTTGACCGTCCTGAAGCACTATGGTAAAATTGTATTTGAATATTATATTGAATGACGCATTGTATTGATGATGTCCGCTTACTTTTTGCGTCTGAAGGGAATGATAAAATGTGGGATGATTTTCTTAAAACCGTTGCAGATATAAACAGCTTTATAAACGGTCTTGTGTGGGGCTGGCCAATGATAATACTTATACTTGGCACAGGTGTTCTGCTGACGTTCCGTACACGCTGTCTGCAAGTAAGGAAATTCGGCGATTCGCTGAATTCTACAATAGTGCCTGCTGTAAAGAGTATCGGCAAAAAACGCAGGAAAGATGAAAGAGTACGCTCCGTATCTCAGTTTGAAGCGTTTTCTACTGCAATATCGGGAACTGTCGGAACTGGAAATATTGTAGGAGTTGTTTCGGCGATACTTACCGGCGGACCAGGCGCTGTATTCTGGATGTGGGTATCGGCTTTCTTCGGTATGGTGACGAACTATTCCGAAAATGTGCTTGGACTTTATTTCAGAAAAAAGGACAAAAACGGAAATATCTCCGGCGGCGCATTCTATTATATCTACTACGGTCTTAAATGGAGATGGCTCGCATATACTGCGGCTGTATTCTGTATATTTGCGGCTGTCGGAATGAGCGGCGTACAGACAAACAAAATATCAGGTACTGTCAATGAAGCATTCATACGCTCAGGCGTTTCGGACGGCGGTATGACAATAAGACTTATGACAGGCGGAATAGTTGCTGTTATAACTGCAATAGTAATAATAGGCGGCATACAGCGTATCGGAAAGGTCGCATCGATGCTCGTGCCGTTTATGTCGCTTATATTTATAGCTTTGTCGCTGACTTCTATCTGCATACACTTTACTAATATTCCGCAGACATTTGCGCTTATTTTTGAAAAGGCATTCAATTTTCAGGCTGTAGGCGGCGGAATACTCGGCTATACATTTGCGGAGGTCATAAAAAAGGGAATGGCAAGGGGCGTATTCTCAAATGAAGCCGGTCTCGGTTCATCCGTAATAGCTCATTCGGCGTCTGAAACACGAGAGCCTGTAAAGCAGGGACTTTGGGGAGTGTTTGAAGTATTCTTTGATACGTTCATCATATGCACACTTACTTCGCTTATGTTCCTTACAAACTTTGATGTTGAAAAGCTTGACTCAGGCATGGAAGACAGTGTTATGTCAATGACGATGTTTTCGGATAACTTCGGCACTTTCGGCACAGCTGTATTTTCGATAATACTGCCGCTGTTTGCATTTACAACTATAATCGCATGGTCATACTACGGTGAAAAGGCTGTTGAATTCTGTTTCGGTTGGGTAAGCGCAAAAAAGCGCAGATATATCGTTACAGGCTTCAAGGTGATATATGTTGTTCTTATCGCCGCATCAACTATTATACAGAGTGAGCTTATCTGGGCGATAGATGATACGTTCAACGGACTTATGGCTATCCCTAATCTTATATGTGTAATAGCTTTGAGCGGACTTGTTGCAAAGATAACAAAGAATTATTATGACAGGAAAAAGGGAAAAGATATAGAACCGATGCTTTCGGCATATCCCGAACTTAATGAGGAATTCAAGCAGGATATAACGAGCGGCGATAAAGAGATGCAGTAATTAATGATTGCACATTATTTACGGAAAGGGGTTTTTACCAATGGCTAAAAACAAAAAAAGCAAAAAAGAGCTTGAAAAAGAAAGACAGCGCAAAAAAATTATACTTATATGCTCCATAGGAGGAGCTGTGCTTGCTGTTATAGCTATCGTACTTATTATAGTGCTTATAGCTCAGAACAGTGGCAAATCAGATGATAAGCAAACATCTTCAACAACTGTATCTGCTGTATCAGCAACTCAGGGAAACAGTACAGTCAATAAAGAATCAAGTGTTATAAAGTCGTCTGCGCCTGATATTTCAGACCCGCTTGATGATTCAAAGGAATATATCGCAGAGATAATCGTAAAGGACTACGGCAAGATAACAGTAAAGCTTGACCCAAAAGCCGCGCCTCGAACAGTAAAGAACTTTGTAACGCTTGCAAATTCGGGCTTTTATAACGGTCTTACGTTCCACAGGATAATGAACGGCTTTATGATGCAGGGCGGCGACCCTAACGGCAACGGTACAGGCGGTTCTTCGGAAAATATATACGGTGAATTCAAAGAAAACGGCTTTGATAATCCGCTTTCTCACACAAAGGGCGCTATCTCTATGGCAAGAAACAGCTTTGACATGAACAGCGCAAGCTCACAGTTCTTCATTGTTCAGGACGACAGAGCAGTTTCCTCTCTTGACGGCAAGTATGCGTGCTTCGGATATGTTACTGACGGGCTTGACCTTGTTGACAAGATATGTGCAGACGCAAAGCCTACAGACAACAACGGCACTATCCCTGCCGACCAGCAGCCGATAATAGAAAGCATAAAAATAATCAATAATTAATATTCGATATAATAAATATCCCCGTTTCAATGTGAAGCGGGGATATTTCTTGTTTATTCTATATTCTTTATCATTTTGTTATGTATAAGTCTGAGAAGGGCGGCAAGACCGAGAGATGCAAGTATTACTGCTACGCAGGAAATGTACCAGAAGCCGCCTATGTTAAAGCCGTAAAAATCATACCAGCCTCCGTTGTTTTCGCCTATAAATATGACCATTGTTACATAAATGACAGCGTACATAACTGTAGGTATGACTGACGGGATTAGGAATTTCTTTTCAATACGGTATATTTTTTCAATAAAACAAAATGATACTATTGCTAACAGCGGCCCTGCAAAGTGCATGTATATTGACGTTCCGCCGAATACCATTGTCATAAAGTCTGTTGTAGGCCCTAAAAACAGTACCACCACAACGAATGTCAGTGTCACGGCTGTACTGCCTATAAATTAAATGGGTGTAGAAAATCAGGTGAGTTAAAATGCTCGAAACACTTGATTTCATGCAGGTTTCAAGTACTTTTGAACAATCGGTTTCACGGATTCAGGTTAGAATCTGTCAATCAAATAATTCTTATAAAACTTCGTAAACCGTGACCTACTTAGTGGCTCCCTGAATATCTTCATAAGCCGGGGTAAGATATTTAACCGAATAATCAGCAAATACTTGTTTGAAGTCCTCGTTTGAGTTCCGGAATAACCTTTGGTTTTCATGTATGTTCATCGTATGCTCCACTGTATCGAGAACACATCCTGAAATGTTCGAGCAGTGGTCGGAAACACGCTTTGTATTTGTCAGCATATCTGATCATATAAATCCGGCATCAACTGAACATTCGCCACTTTGCAGGCGTAAAATGTGGAGGGTATGCAGCTTTTCCTTCAGCTTATCAATGACCTGGTCAAGAGGCTGTGTTTTTCTTGCCGCTGTGAAGTCGCCGTTTGCGAATGCCTGATAGGATAGATCGAGGATCTTGGATAATGCGGCACAAATATTTTCGTATTCCTTTGTCGCTTCATCGGAAAAAACGATCTTCTTTTGTTACGGAATAATTTACACGGTCGTGAATATCAAAGGTTGATTTGTCCTGATTCCTGACACGATTCCAACGAACATCGCTTTTGTCAGCAAGGATCAGTGCCGCCGCAAGAGGGCTTACGGGGACGCCGGTACCTTCATCATGGTCCCCGATCACGGAAACGATCATACCTATCTCCTCAGGAGGAAATTTCAAATGATCCAGAATAAGGAATGCCATTACCGCTCCTGATTGACTGTGATCATCACGATTAACAAGATTTCCGATATCGTGAAGATATCCTGCGATTTTAGCAAGCTCGACCATTCTTGCGTCATATCCGAGAGTTTTCAGAATATATCCTGCCTTTTCTGCCACAGCTGTTACATGAGCAAAGATGTGTTCAGTGTATCCTAATGTTAAGCCAGGAAGAAAGATATTGATAAAAACATACGAAAAGACACATGACGTAAAAATGATAGCCGAGATATTTGGAGTGAATGAAAGAACCATATATGAGAGAATACAAGACTATAAAGAACGTGGAACCACCGAACTGAGAATCCATCAGAGAGGACGCAAGCGATTGATTACACCGGAGGATGATGAACGCATAAAAGATTTGATAAACAAGAATAATGATATAACGATACATGAAATC
>ONVG01000030.1 GCA_900321195.1 uncultured Eubacteriales bacterium | reverse complement strand
CGGCTACAAAATGTATCCTGTCCTTGCTTTTCTTTTCAAGCTGTCTTTCTATCTCCGCATAACCAACAGGGTCAAGATAGCGGATAGAAAGGTCTTCAAGTTCTTCCTTTATGGCGCGTATGCCAAGACGGTGAGCGATAGGCGCATAGACCTCCATAACTTCAAGCGCTTTATCACGGCGGTGCTGTTCCTTCATGCACTCTATTGTTCTCATATTATGAAGTCTGTCAGCAAGCTTGATGATTATTACTCTTATATCATTAGCCATAGCAATAAGCATCTTGCGTATATTTTCCGCCTGCTGCTCTTCCCTTGACGAATAGGGTATTTTTCCCAGCTTTGTAACGCCGTCGATAAGTCCTGCTATCTCGCTTCCGAAAAGCTTTGTTACATCCTCTAAGGTCACTTCCGTATCCTCGACTACATCGTGAAGAAGTGCTGCCGCTATTGACTCCGAATCCATGCCAAGCTCGGCAAGTATGCACGCTACCGATGTCGGATGGAGAATATATGGAATGCCTGACGCTCTGCGCTGGTCGCCATGCTTCTCTTCCGCAAAAAGATACGCTCGTTCAACAAGCTCAAAATCGTATCTGTGGTCACTCTTCTTCATCAATTCGACAAGCTCATGATAGTCCTGATAGAACTTTTGATTTTCTGACATTTTCAATATCCTCCTTTAATTTTCTGTAGATCCCTGATCCTTCCAACTGTACCTTCGATCCTGCCTCGGCAACTGATATCTTTAACTGATCACACTGCCTTGTATATCCTATAAGCCTCAGTTCACTGAAAATATCAAGTATCATCAGCAGCTTGAATGCTCCGAGAGTATTACTGCCAATACCGCTTATGAGCATATCAATGCTGTATACGCTTTGCGGATGACTCCTGACAAATCTGTAAACAGCGGCAAAATCGCTTCTTTCAGGATAAAGCTCCGTGAGCCTGGGGTTCAGCTTTCCCCTCCTGTAATCATCATATATCTGTGTTTCGAGCATGGCGGCTTCACTGTCAAAGCCTGCCGCTCTTATCTCCTTTACTGAAAATGAAAGATAATCCTTACCGCGATAAAAATTCTTGTCAAGGCTTATCGCAATATCTATAAGACTTCCCTCCGGATAAGGAAATTCATCCGGTGAAGTTGAGAACTTTACAAGATTGAGCCTTGCTTCATCCCTTGATACAGAAAGCTTTATGTGCTTTCCCTCAGACAAGGGAGTTATCTTATCCAGACGCATATTTACAATAGCAAATACAGGCTTCGGATTACCGTAGCCGAAAGGCTCGAACGCCTGAAGCTGTTCTACCATATCAAGAGATATCTGTGACGGTTTAAGAGTACAGTCAAGCTTTACCGACAAAAGCGGCATATATTCAAGCTTGTCCGCATACTCGTTTATTGCCTTTTTGAATTTTTCTATATTGCTGCGCCTTATGCTCAGACCTACCGCCATAGGATGTCCGCCGTATTTTTCAAGCATATCGGCACATGAGAACACTGCGTCTACAAGTGAAAATCCCGATACGCTCCTGCCCGACGCTTTGCATATATCAGGCGCTTCCGAAATTATTATAGAGGGCTTTCCGTATCTCTCGGTTATCTTTGAAGATACTATGCCGATAACTCCCGGATTCCAGTCCTCAGAAGAAACTATTATTATCCTTTCAGCCGTCAGCCTTGGGTCTGCATCAAGAATGCTGCATATATCATTATATATATCATTTTCTATAGACTGTCTTTTTACATTCAGTCCCGAAAGCTTTTCCGCATATTCCTGCGCCTTATCCTCGTCCTCGGTAAGAAACAGCTCCAGCGCATCATATACGTTTCCGAGTCTGCCTGCCGCATTTATCCTCGGCGCAAGCCTGAAAGCTATATTTCCTGCCGATATCTTATCTATACCTGACGAACGAAGAAGGTCTGAAAGTCCCTGGCGCTCGGTATTTTCAAGTCTTAGAAGTCCTGCTTTGACTATATCGCGGTTCTCTCCGCTCAGCGGAACAAGGTCGGCTATAGTTCCGATAGCCGCAAGCTCTGAATAATTTTCTATCACCGACACAGGATTTGCTTCAAGCGCTATAGCAAGCTTCAGAGCTATGCCTGCACCGCAGTAATCATGGAAAGCGGCTGTTTCATCTATTCTATGCGGGTCTATCACGGCTACCGCATTCGGCAGCTTATCCTGTGTTTTATGGTGGTCGGTAACTATTACGTCTATTCCAAGCTCCTTTGCATAGTCAACCTCTTTAAGCGCAGCTATGCCGTTATCAACTGTTATTATAAGCTTTACGCCGTCTTTATGGAGCCTGTCTATCGCATCTGTATTCATTCCATAGCCTTCCGCGCCGCGGTCGGGAATATAATAGCATACATTAGCCGATATTGATTCAAGGTATGAAAAAAGGAGCGCGGTAGCTGTCACACCGTCGCAGTCATAATCTCCGTAAACACATATCTTTTCATTTGAATAATATGCGTCCTTTATCCTTTCTACTGCCTTATCCATATCCTTCATTTTCATAGGGTGTTCAAAGCTGCCCTCATAACTGAAAAAGTCCGATATGGTCTTTCTGTCGGTCATGCCTCTTATGCAAAGAAGCATTGCAGTAAATACAGGCAATCCAAGACTTGATGCAAGCTCGTTTATTTTCTTCTTGTCAAGCTCGGACATTATCCATTTCTTCATCCCCGCACCTCTTTTTAGTGAATAGCCGTCAATGGAAATCAAGAAATATTTTATAATATTCAGCCACTGACTATATTTAATTATGATAACATTTTTTCAAGCTTTATTCAATATTTTTTCATCATTTTTATAAAAAATACGCAAAAAAGCAGTGCCCCGAAAGGCACTGCCGACAGTATATTCATTTCATTCCGCTTTTGAAAACATCATAAGCCTTCTGCTCAAGTGAATGGTCGGGAGAATATTTATCAATATCATCGGGATGTTTTTCAAGAATGCGCTTTATTATCATATCATTGAGCTGCGGATTCCTTACAAGTATGGGTCCTATGATATATGTCATTATGAAATTATCCTCGGTAATGATATCCTTTTCAACATCGAGCCTGCCGCTGTGATTTTCAAAGCCTATTATCTCGTCCTCAACAAGCTCTGTTTTTATTCGTACATCCTTTACGACTCTTTTTCCGTAAACCGATGTATAGTTAAATATGCCAAGAGCAGACTTTTCCTTTTTTCCGTTCTTTATGCCCTTTCCGAAAAGCTCAAGGCTGTTTCCTGTTGAAAGAATATATCCTCCCCTTGCCTTGAAATCTGCTATCTCGTCCTTATACTTCATTATATCATCAAGCGCAAGCATAAGGGAATGCTCGGTTCCTGAGCCGATACAGGCTATATCGCATGAGCTGAGGTCTATTTTATCTCCAAGACTGTGCCTTACCGTTTCAAAATCTATGCCTGAGCTTTTCAGGTGATATTCAAGAGCCTTTACGTTGCCGCTGTCGCCGTAAAGATTAAGAAGGTCATAATACAAATGGACTATCCTTATCATTTTTCTTCCTCCTTTATTTCGTTTACGGAGTTTATGAACGGAGGTATATAGTCAAAATTGAGTATGCCGTAAACATTTCCCTTTGTCTGCTTGTCAAACACTTCTCCTGCATGGTCAAGCGTATCAAGTATTATGAGCTTTTCCTCCGGTACGCCTGCAATAAGCATCCTGACAGCAAAATCATATCTGTAAGGACCTGCACATACTACATTTTCGATACTGCCGTCATTCAGAAGCTCAAAATCTATGTCATAAAGCCACGAAAGGTCAAAGAATTCATATCTCCTGCTTATCTCCCTGAGTCCTAAAACTATAGTCTTAGGGCCTTTGTCAAGCGCAGTATAGATAACAGAAAGATTGTAGGTCGCATTATTCTCGGCTTTACAGTTGAGCGCAGTGTACTTTCTTCCGTTCTTAACTATCTCCGTGTATATCTTTCCGCCGATATGAGCCTTGCTTATTGCCTTTACGGTCTTTTTGCTGTTCTCTCCGCAAAGACTCAGCACGGAATATGCGGCTATGATATTATAGATATTGAAAAGTATCAGCTCATTCGCCTTTATCTTCTGACTATTGTTTATAGTCAGCTCGCCGGTCTTTTCGTCAACAGCAGTTACGGCAAAATCTATATCCTTACGGGCAAATCCGCACTTCGGGCAGCTGAACTCTCCCACACTTCCGTAATGGCGGTATTTATATTCAAGCTTTGCGCTGCACCTCGGACAGTAATTATAATCCCTTACATCATCAATATCCCTGTCATAGCTCATAAAATTGCGGTCTATTCCGAAGAAGGTGATCTTATTGTCCGTATAAAGCGAATATTTGCGTGTTATCGGGTCATCACCGTTTACTATAAGATGTGTCTTTTTTGGTATAGCCTTCAGTATCTCCTTAAAGACGATATCAAAATCGCCCTGTCTCGGCGGCTGGTCACGGGTAAGATTGTTTATAACAAGATAATCAGGCTCTATATACTTGGTGATGAATTTCAGATATCTTTCATCTGTTTCAAGCACAAGAACATCCTGCTTCATCTTTCCCGAAAAGCCTACATTCTTTACTACCGTAGATGCAACACCGTTGAGAAGGTTAGAGCCTTCAAGATTATGCGCGACCGTCTTTCCGCAGGCGCGCAGTGCTTCTGCGATTATCTTTGTTGTCGAGCCTTTTCCGCAGCTTCCCGTTACCATTATGACAAGCGGAGGATACTCCACCTTTTTCAGATAATCCGGAAACAGCTTTAATACAAGCTTTCCCGGAAAGCTGCTCGCATTATAGCGCATTACCTTTTCTGCAAGGAATATGCTTTTTCCTGTCAGTGTTCCTAAAAACCTTTTCAAAATATCAGTCCCTTTGTTTTCAACTTGTATTCTGAGCTATCAAATATAATAACACATATTCAGCTGAATTACATTATTTTTTTTAAAAAATAAAGACGATATTAATTTGTGCAGAATAATATTTTTTAGTCCAATTATCCAAAATTCACAATGATATCGAATTATCCAAAAATCCACATAAAATTTATTATTTTTCTGTTTTTATTCTAATTGACAACATCACTTTTATAATGTAAATTTTTATATGGTGCTTAAATTAAGGTGCTAAAAATAAACAAAGAAAGGAACATACTAATGAAAAACGATAATATCAATGAAAAAGACGAAAAATTTACAGAAGTAACTCCGAAATATTACAGCATCGACAACAGATATGAAGAATATAATAAGCCGCCAAAAAAGAAAAAAAGCGCCAAAAAGGCTGTCGCTGTGACATCTGCATGTATCGCATTTGCAGCATGTATCATATGCGGAGCTTTTGTGATATCAAAATACAGAGTTCCTAAAGAAAAGGTATGGCCGACCTCTGCCGACCTCTCTCTTGAAGCTTCCGCCGACATACAAAGGGATAAAAGCTCGGCTATGGAGTCGATCGCCGAAATAGGCGAACGCATGGACGAAGATGACGGCAAGCTTGAATATAATAATACGCATAAATACAAGATAAAAAAAAAAAGATTCAGCGATGCTGTTATCAAAGAGCTTGACGAAACTGTAACAGCAGATTATGTCGCTCTTTATGATGTAACGGCAGATGAATTCATATATATGAAAAACGCACAGAAAAAGTGCTATCCGGCAAGTACAACAAAAATGCTCACAGCCATCGTTGCAAGCAGTATAATCACCGACCCCGATACAGTTATAACTGTCGGTGACGAGATAACAATGATAGGCTATGATTCAAGCATTGCAGGTCTTACACAGGGAATGAAGCTCAAATTTGAGACTCTCATGGACGCGCTCATGATACCATCCGGAAATGACGCAGCTTATACAATGGCTGTTGCATGCGGAAGGATATACGCAAAAAATGACAAGCTCTCCAATGAGGAGGCTCTTAAAGTATTCATGGTGCTTGTAAATGAGACCGCTCAGAAAATAGGCGCAACAAAAACACATTTTACCGCTCCTGACGGTTTCCACGATGACAACCACTACACATGCGCCGCAGACCTTGCAAAAATAGGCGATTATGCAAAGAGTATCCCGATAGTAGCAAATTCCTGCGCTAAGGAAACTGCCGACTGGGAGCTTGTAAGCGGCGAAAAAATATCATGGTCAAATTCAAATGCTATACTGCACAAGGACTCCGAATATTATTCAGAATACTGTGACGGTCTGAAAACAGGCTTCACCGACGAAGCAGGTACCTGCCTTGTTGCCTCGGCTACTATCGACGATCATACATTCATAGTCGCAGACATGAGATCTCTCAGCCTTTACTGCAAATATGACGAATGCAATCTTATGTTAAAGCATGCTTTCGAGCTTTACGGAAAAAAATACACCTACGGTCAGCAAAACTGAATATCTTTTATAACGGGTATGATATATCATGCCCGTTTTTATATTTTTTTCGTTTTCCATTGAAACATATTTTCATCTGTGGTATAATTTTGATAACAAATACTTTATAATGTCAGGAGGTATTATTATGGGTCTTTTTTCAAAGCTTTTCGGAACGGTAAATGATAATATAATCAAAACCATAAAAAACGATATAACAGGCAGCAGCAGCGAAGATCCCTGGAACAAAACTCAGGAGCGCCCTGCAAACAAAAAGCCTGATGCTCCGAGATCCGGCTTTTCATGGGGCGATGTAATGCCTGACGAGGAAAATCAGTATAATTTCAACGGCACTTATCAGCAGTATTTTGAAAACATATTCCGCTTCTATTTTTCAGAATATTATATCAGGCTTGATTACGGACAATATAATAAAATGCCACGCTATTCATTTTTCAGGGATAACAGATGTGTTCTTGTGATAGAGCTTATGTCCGAAAAAAGCAGCTCTCAGAAATTGAGAAATGAATGCAGAAAAAGCGGCATACCTTATCTGCGGTATTATATCGACCACAAGGGTTGGTGGAATACAAGAGAATATGTTGTCACACGCACAAGAAATGCTCTCAAGTATTAAATATCAGCTCAAAGATATATAGCATAAAAAAGGAAAAGACAGAAAGAGAACGCTTTGCGCCTGCGGCGGATAAGGCACGGTACTTTTAAGCGCTTCACAGGCAGCCGTACCGTGTACGATCTTGTAAATCCAAGAATTTTCTTGGATTTAATGTTTTCTCTTTCTGTTTTTTTATTTTTCTTAACGGAGGAAAAATATGTCCCTGCTTGATCTTCTCTCGGATGAAAATGTCTGGCTCAGATTCTACGAATACAAGACATCTCTCATAAGCCGTTCCTCTTTTCAGAAGGAGCTTCTTTCTTTCATCAAAAACAAAGGCTATCTTCCTGTTTGCAAAATGATAAAAAACAACGAGCCGTTTCCTCTGCCTTCAAGAGCAGTCATAAACAAGAACAACGGTAAAAAGAAACGTGTAGTCTATACATATCCCTATGATGAAAATATGGTGCTGAAGCTGCTCACTCACCTTATTCTTCGCAAATATGACTATCTTTTCTGCGACGGGCTTTATTCATTCCGTCCTTCAAGGTGCGCAAAGGATGCCGTAAAAAAATTCATCAGGGATAAGTCTTTAAGAAATTCTTATTTCTACAAGGCGGATATAAGCAATTATTTCAATTCAGTACCCGTTCCTCGTCTTACTGCTATGCTCAGGTCTGTTATGTCCGATGATAACGAGCTTTGCGGGTTTCTGTGCGCTCTCCTTGAAGAAAAGCATGTTAAAGACAAGGGAAATATTATCGGGGACAATAAGGGCATAATGGCAGGTACTCCGCTTTCCGCATTTTATGCAAATCTTTATCTTATGTCACTCGACAAATGGTTCAGCAAAAGAAATATCCGATATGCAAGATACTCCGATGATATAATAGTTTTCTCACAGGATGAAAGCTCAGTAAAAGAATACGCCGCTCATATATCAGAATTCCTGAACGGATATGGTCTTGAAATAAATCACGAAAAGGAATGCTTCGGAAATTCCGCTGACGGCTGGACTTTTTTAGGCTTTTCATGCAAAGACGGAAAAACAGATATCTCTCCGGTGACAGTCAAAAAGATAAAGGCAAAAATGCGCCGCAAAACACGCTCCCTGAGACGCTGGCAGCTCAGAAACGGACTTGACGGAGAAAAATCGGCAGCGGCTTTTATCCGCATATTCAACAAAAAGCTCCTTGAAAGTCCCGATGACAACGAGCTTTCATGGAGCTGCTGGTTCTTCTCCGTAATAAACACGGCTGAAAGCCTGAAAATAATAGACAGGTATGCACAGGACTGCATACGTTATCTTATCAGCGGAAAGCATACAAAATCAAGGTTCAATGTACGCTATGAAGACATGAAGCTTTTAGGTTACAAAAGCCTTGTACACGAATATTACAGCTTTTCCAAAGGAATCTGAGCTAAATAAGCGCTCTTGCAAATATGCCGAATATGTCACCGAAATTTATCCGTCTGACGCCTTCCTCTGCTGTTACGGGACATTCCGCTATCTGTTTGCCGCCGCTCTTGTATATGACCTTTCCGATAACAGCGCCCTTATCAACAGGCGCGTCTATCTCTGAGGGCAATATGACCTCGGGCGTTATTCCGCTTTCACTGCCCTTTTTTATCAGTATCTTATCTCCTGCCGAGGAAACAGTGCCAACAGTATCGCTCATTCCGCTCTTTACTGCTATCTCTGTTACGGCTTCCTCCGGTATATCGGGCGTGTACATGGTATAATTCGCAAAACCGAAGTCAAGAAGCTTTGCGGCATCACTGAACCTTGACTTTCCGCTCTCACTTCCGAGTACGACTGCAATAAGGCTCAGTCCGTCGCGCTCTGCCGTCGCGCTTATACAGCTGCCTGCTTTTGAAGTCGTTCCCGTTTTCAGACCTGTTATTCCCTTATAGCTTTTCAGAAGCTTATTCGTGTTTACAAGCTGCGTCTTTCCGCCCCTCAGCTCGTCCATCCATATATTGCTGTATTCAAGTATTTTCCTGTGCTTTATAAGCTCCCTTGACATCACCGCTACATCGTATGCGCTCGTTACATGGCCGTCCTCATCAAGCCCGTTGCAGTTCATGAAAACAGTATCGTTCATTTTAAGCTCTTTGGCTCTCTTGTTCATAGCACCGACAAATTCATCCTCCGTACCGCTGATGTGCTCGGCAAGCGCAACAGCCGCATCATTTGCACTCGCTACTATAGTTGCCTTTATCATTTCATCCGCTGTCATGGTCTCGCCTTGTTCAAGCCATATATCCGAGCCTCCCATTGAGGCAGCATGCGCCGAGGCTGTTATATTATCGCTCAGACTGAGCTTTCCGCTTTCTATCGCTTCCATAACAAGAAGAAGTGTCATTACCTTGGTTATCGAAGCACACGGTCTTATCTCATGCGGAGATTTTTCATAAAGCACCTCACCTGTTGACGCATCCATAAGTACAGCAGACGGCGCTGTTATATCCTTATCCGACAATGCGCGGACAGGCATCACAGGACATGCTGCTGATATCATTGATATTACAAGTATCGTACACAGTATTTTCAAAAGCTTCATACTGCACCTCCCGAACATTTTCAATATAATATATGCTCATAAAGTGCAGTATATTTTAAAAAAGCGTTCTGACTTCATTTCGGCTGTCAGAACGCTTTTTTATCTGCATTTATCATTTTCTTATTCTTCTTACGCCCTTGTCAGGCTTTTTTTCCTGCTTGACAGGCATTGTAAAATCCTGCTGCATGAATGTGTCTATCTCTCTTTTTAATCTTGCGACAGGAAGTCCGACAACATTATAATAATCTCCCTTTATGCCCTTTACAAATAATGCTCCTCTGTTCTGTATTCCGTAGCCGCCTGCCTTGTCGTATGGCTCAGGCGTTTTTATGTAGGCTTCTATTTCTTCATCTGTCAGCGGATAAAATTCAACCTCCGTTACCTCCGAAAAGCTGTGTGACTTTCCCATATAGAACAAGCAGCAGCCTGTTATGACCTGGTGACATTTGCCAGAAAGCATTTTCATCATCACTCTTGCATCATTGGTATTTCTCGGCTTATTGAGCAGCTTGCCGTCGATTATTACCGATGTGTCACAGCCTAAGACAAGTGCTTTTTCATTTCCGTGTGATACATACTCCGCTTTCATCTTTGCAAGATATTCCGGACACTGCTCGACCGGAAGACTTCTCGGCACAAGCTCCCTTATATCAGGCACCTTTATATAGAACTCATCATATATCTTTGAAAGCAGCTTTTTTCTTCTTGGTGATTTCGATGCAAGTATTACATCCATTTATTATTCCTCCCCTTGTATATCGCTCTGTCTTGACAGAAGCTCCTTATATATATCTCCCTTTTTAAATCCTGTTACCTTTGCACTTTCCTTTGCGGCATCCGAAAGCGATATTCCCGAAGCATTCAGCTCAACTGCAAGCTCTACAGCTTCTTCAATAGTACTGCTGCCGGTTTTCTGCGGCTTTTCTGCGCCTTCAAGTATAAGTACTATCTCGCCCTTTACATTGCCGTCTGCATATTTTTCAACAGCCTCGCTCAATGTTGTGCGTATGACTTCTTCGTGCAGCTTTGTAAGCTCACGCACTATAGATATCCTCCTGTTTCCGAAGCACTTATACATATCCTTCAGTGTCGCAGAAAGCTTATGCGGCGCTTCATAGAATATCATAGTCCTTTGTTCGTTAATAAGTGAAAGAAGATGCTCCCTGCGGCTGGGCTTGTTTACACTGAGAAAGCCCTCGAATGCAAACCTGCCTGTCGGAAGTCCGGATATAGCCAGAGCAGACGCAAGCGCCGTAGGTCCGGGAACTACACATACGGTTATTCCCCTGTCAGCGCATTGTTTTACAAGCATTTCTCCGGGGTCGGATATACACGGCATTCCTGCATCGGTAACTATCGCGCAGTTCTCTCCGTTTTCTATCCTCTGACATATCTCCTCTCCCTTATCGTGAGTGTTGAATTTATGGTAGCTCACCATAGGCGTTTCAATGCAGAATTTATTAAGCAGCTTTATTGTTACTCTCGTATCTTCTGCGGCAATAAAATCCGCCTGTTTAAGAGTTTCTATCGCTCTCGGTGAAAGATCCGAAAGGTTGCCTATGGGTGTGCCTACTACGAAAAGCTTTCCGCTCATCTTAATTATCCCCCTGAATCAAATATATCCCTCTTTATATGCGCCGTATATCTCTATCATCTCATCCGAAAGCTCTCCGCCCTCT
>ONVG01000028.1 GCA_900321195.1 uncultured Eubacteriales bacterium | reverse complement strand
TCTCGCAGAGGGCGGTCTTGGCGAATATCAGTATGCTGCGGCAATAAAGAAATCCGGCGCATCTTCCTATACTACTGTGAGCAGCTTTGCATCGAATCCCGATATCAGCATCAGGTTTGAAGAAACCGGCAAGTACTATGTGCGTGTTACAGTAATGGACAGCAAGGGACACAAGGCTTATAAGTACTTTACAATAACTGTCACCAACGAGCTTCAGAACAGAACAACTATCTCGGATGAGAGTGTAAGCTTTGGCGATTATGGTATAGTATATGCATCGGCAAGAGGCGGCAAAGCTCCGTATAAGTATTCGGTATATTATAAGAAGACTTCCGCTTCTAAATGGAAGACCCTGCAGGACGGCAGTGAAAACGCAGAGATAAGCCTTGACGCTATAAAGGCAGCAGGAAACTATGATATAAGCGTAAAGGTAACTGACGCAGCAGGAACCTCTGTAAAGCAGAGATTCAATTATACTGTGGAGCAGCCCGAAGAACTTGAAAATACATCAACTCTTTCCGAAACAACTGTATTGTCAGGCGATAAGGCTGTTGTGACTCTTTCAGCAAACGGAGGTACAGCTCCCTACAAGTATTCTGTTTACTACAAGCTTTCAAGTGCATCAAAGTGGACAACACTCGTTACAGATACGACAGATGCTTCTGTAGAGCTTCCTATGACAAAGGCAGGAACATATGATGTAAGTGTAAAGCTTACCGATTCACAGGATAAGGTAGTTAAATCAAGATTTGTATATACTATTGAAGATGACCCGGACATACACGATGCATGATGAATAAACCGTATTGAATGAAATATCCGGACAGTGAAACATCTCGCTGTCCGGATATTTTTTGTATTATCTGTTTGATAAAATACATATACTGCATAAGAAAGTCGATAGAGGCGGTGTTCTTGTGCATAAGGATAAGGCATTCTGGGGAAGTGTGGCAGGATTTTTCATAGTGTGCATAGCAGGTGCTGTATGTCACTATGTTTATGAGCTTACAGGAAGGAATATAATTTCAGGCATGTTTACACCGGTGAATGAAAGTATATGGGAGCATTTAAAGCTGCTGTATTTTCCGTATATCATTTATGCGCTGACAGAGTGCTTTATCTACGGAAGAAAAATAAAGGGCTTTTTGTTTTCGAGAACAGTTGGAGTTATATGCGGAATGATATTCATGCCCGTGATGTTTTTTCTGTACACGTCGGTAACGGGAAGGAGCTTTGTGTTTATAGATATCCTGCTTTTTATAATTTCTGCAGTGATATCATTTGCGGTAAGTCTTGACAGGATACTCAAAGAGCGTGATGCATTTTCAAAACGCAGCTTTGCAGCTGTAATTATAATAATATCGGTCACGCTTTTGTTTTTCGGACTTACATTTTATCCGCCGTCAACAAGACTTTTCGCTGTTCCGGCATAAGTACTTGACTATTTTTGATTTTTAATGTAATATATACTAAAGTGGAGCACTTCCACTTTCAAAAATGGTTTGATGCGGCAGTTTGCCGCCGAAAGGAAGATAATTATGTCAAAAAATCCTGTAGTAACTATCACGATGAACAGCGGTAAGGTAATAAAGGCAGAGCTTTATCCCGATATAGCGCCTAATACCGTAAATAATTTTATCAGCCTTATAAAGTCGGGCTATTACAACGGACTTACATTCCACAGAGTTATATATAACTTCATGCTTCAGGGCGGATGTTCCGATGGTACTGGAATGGGAGGTCCGGGATATCATATCAGGGGCGAGTTCACACAGAACGGCTTTAAGAACGACCTCAGACACACAGAGGGAGTACTTTCAATGGCAAGAACCATGATACCGAATTCCGCAGGCTCACAGTTTTTCATTATGCATAAGGCTGCTCCGCACCTTGACGGACAGTATGCAGCATTCGGAAAGGTAATAGAGGGAATGGATGTTGTCAATGAGATAGCAGAGTGCGACACAGATTATTCCGATAAGCCGCTTGACCCTCAGATAATGGAAAGTGTAACAGTAGACACATTCGGCGTTGAATATCCGGAACCCGAAAAACTCTGATAAGTCAAAAATCGATAAATTAACAGCCGTATCGCATGCCTTAATATCAGGCTTTTGCGATACGGCTGTTTACAATTTGAAAAAATGTGCTATAATAATATTAAAGAAACGGGGGCGATGGCAATGGGAAATGAAGCTGCTGACGAAAACAGAACTGTCAGACGAAAGGCTAAGGATAGTGTATTTACTGTTCTGTTTCAGGATGTAAATAACGTCTATGAGTTATACAAGGAACTGCACCCTGAAGATGTTGATGTAACGGTTGATGATATCCGCGTTGAGACACTTGAAACTGTTCTTATCAATGATATATATAATGACCTTGGATTTATTGTGAATTCGGGCGGAAAAGTAAGGTATGTCATTCTTGTTGAAGCTCAGAGCCGATGGACAGATAATATTACGCTCCGTATGCTTTTGTACATAACAGAAACATATCACAGATATCTTAAAGAGACAGAACAGAGTGAACATGTTGAGAAAAAAGTTTTATTGCCAAAACCCGATATGTATGTGGTCTATACAGGCAGTAAAAATGTTTCTGATGAGGTCTCATTCAGTCAGACTTATTTTGACGGAGATTCTCCGCTTGATCTGAAAGTAAAAGTTCTGAAAAATTCCGGCAAAGATACACTGCATGGGCAATATATAGGATTTAGCAGGGTTTATGATGAACAGCGAAAACTGTACGGCAATAAGTTGGAATGTATAAGGGAAACTATAAGAATATGCATTGAAAAAGGGTATCTTACAGAATTTCTTGGCATACACAAACAGGAGGTGACAACTATGCTGTCTGAATTATTTGATGAACAGGCTCAGAGAAATCAGTATGATATTGCTATAAAAAGAGAGAGCAGAACTCAGGGTATAGCAGAAGGCATGGAAAAAGGCATGGAAAAGGGCATGGTACAGACGCTTGCTGATCTTGTAAGAAAGGGTATCATCACTATAAAGCAGGCGTCCGAACAGGCAAAGATGTCTGTCGAGGAGTTCAGTGCAAAATCAGGCTTATCGGCGTGAAAAATGAAAGATAAATAAAAAATCCACGACTCTCTCCGTATTTGTTTGCGGAGAGAGTTTTTTCTGTCATATAAATATATTTTTGTACATATAATTATAGAGTATTAATATTTTCGGAAAGGAGAATACCATGAAAGAACAAGATCGGCAAAAAGATGGAACGATACTGAAAAAACAGCATATTATCACTATTGTGCTGATGATAGCGGCTGTTGTATTTTTCTTTGTTTTGGGTCTTATGATGAACAACTGTTCCGGTGTGCAGGCGCATGAAGCTATGTCAGAGGAAAGCGGAAAGGTATCATTTGATACAAACAGTTCTATGAATGACGAAAATAACAGGACTGCTTTTTCAGTGAAATAGGAGAGATAATAATGAAAAATATTATCGACCTGATATGTTCTTCAATTCTGATAATGTTTTCCTTGTCGCTGGTCTTTTTTAATTTCAGCGAATTGCCGTTTGAAGTAATGGCGGCTGAACAGATAAAGTATGTTGACGCTGACGGCAAAACTCTTAAAACTGCCGCTGACTGCAGGCGTATTGATAATAATACTATCAAGCTTACAAGCGGTTGGTATTATGCAGAGGGAAATGTAGCTGTAAATACAAGGATATCTGTAAGCGGAGATGTATGCCTGATACTTAAAGATGATTGTCTGCTTAAAGCTCTCGGCGGAGGTATAGAGGTGACTGCGGGAAACAGTCTGACAATATATTGTCAGGAAAAGGGAACAGGAAAGCTGCAGGCTCTCGGCGGCAGCAAACAGTCAGGCATAGGCGGTTCATTCGTGCTTGGATGGAAATTGAGCGGAAATATAACTGTAAACGGCGGTATTATCGAAGCAGAAAGAGGTTATGATGCGTGGCTTGTTGATGTTGCGGATATAGGCGATGCAGTCGGTCATAATAATATACTTACCTATAACGGCGGCACGATAAATGGTATCAATTATGAAAAAATACCGGAATGACAGAAGTACTGATGCTGATGTGAATATCTGAGCTTTAATATAAAAGGGCTGTGAAGTTACGGCAAAAAACGTACTTCACAGCCTTTGATGATGTATTATGAATTATGGATCAATCTTTAAAGATATTCTTGATTTTTTCAAAGAAGCTTGAACGCTTTGAATAGTTTGACTGACTGCAAAGCTCATCAAAATGATTGAGAGCTTTTTTCTGTTCTTCAGTCAGGTTTTTAGGTACTTCAATAGTAACTCGTACATACTGGTCGCCTCTGCCTCTTGAATTAAGGTGCTGTATGCCCTTTTCTTTGAGCTTGAAGATATCTCCCGGCTGAGTTCCCGGATGTACCTTGTAGCTTACCTTGCCGTCAAGTGTAGGAACAATGACTTCATGTCCGAGAGCAGCCTGTGAGAAGGTAAGAGGTATCTCACACCATACATCATCGCCTTTGCGTTCAAATATATCATGCTTTTTAACGTTGATGTATACGTGAAGATCGCCTGCGGGTCCGTTGTTATAGCCGCTGTTGCCATGACCGCCTATGTTGAGTATCTGATCCTGACTTATGCCTGCGGGAATCGTGACAGAGATAGTTTTCGATGAACGGATACGTCCCTGTCCGGAGCATTTTGGACAAGGCTTTTCGATTATCTTGCCTTTGCCGCGGCATTTTTCGCATGCCTGTGTAGTCTGTACAACGCCGAAAGGAGTGCGCTTCTGTACAGTTGTCTGACCTGTACCGTTACAGTTTGAACACGGCTTCATCTGAGTGCCTTTGGATGCGCCTGTACCGCTGCATTCGCTGCATCTCTCAACGTTTTGATATGTTACTTCCTTTTTACAGCCTTTAGCAGCTTCCTCAAAGGTAATAGTAACAGTAGCTTCAACATCAGAGCCGCGTCTTGGAGCATTCTGGTTTCGCGGAGATCTTCCTCCGCCGAATCCGCCGAAAAAGCTGTTGAAGATATCCCCTAAGTCTATATCCTGACCGAAAGGATTTCCGGCGCCGTAAGGACTTGCACCTGCTCCGTAGTTCGGATCAACGCCTGCAAATCCGAAACGGTCATATCTTGCGCGTTTATCCTTGTCGGAAAGTACCTCATAAGCTTCATTAACTTCTTTGAATTTTGCCTCAGCCTCTTTATCGCCGGGGTTAAGATCGGGATGATATTTTTTTGCCTGCTTACGGAAAGCTTTTTTGATTTCTTCCTCCGAAGCACCCTTTTCAACGCCGATCACTTCATAATAATCCCTCTTGTCTGCCAAGTAAAATCACCCCAAAATCAATCCCAAAATCAATCAGGAATTGCAATTTGTCAGATATATTCTGATATATCATATATAATAATACATTTGTTTTATTTTTTCAATAGTATTTTGGAATAATAAGCAGGGGAAGGTCATCACGACATTCTCCTGCTTATAAAATGTTATCAGAATATCAGGTCATATCAGTTGTTATCGTCAACATCTGTATAGTCAGCATTGTAAACGCCGTTATTGCTTTCAGGAGCCTGCTGCTGAGCTGCGCCCTGAGCTGCCGCATCCTCATAGAGCTTTTCAGATACCTTATACATATCCTTCTGAAGCTCATCCTTAGCGTTCTGGATAGCGTCCATATTGCTCTGAGAAAGTGCAGACTTAACTGCTGCTACCTTAGTCTTGAGGTTTTCCTTGTCCTCTTCGGAGATATGATCGCCGTTTTCGTTGATGAGCTTTTCAACAGCGTAAACAAGGTTTTCGGCATCGTTTCTCTTGTCAACTTCTTCTCTGCGTTTCTTATCCTCTGCCGCATACTGTTCTGCATCATGGATAGCCTTTTCTATATCATCCTTGCTCATGTTGGTGTTGGATGTGATAGTGATGTGCTGCTCTCTGCCTGTACCGAGATCTTTAGCGGAAACATTAACTATACCGTTAGCATCTATATCGAATGTTACTTCTATCTGCGGGATACCTCTCATTGCAGGTGCGATACCGTCAAGCTTGAACAGACCAAGCTGCTTGTTATCTCTTGCAAATTCACGCTCACCCTGAAGAACGTTTACTTCTACCTGTGTCTGGTTATCCATAGCAGTTGAGAATATCTGGCTCTTCTTTGTCGGGATAGTTGTATTTCTTTCTATTATCTTTGTCATAACTCCGCCCTGTGTTTCAACGCCGAGTGAAAGGGGAGTAACGTCAAGAAGGAGAAGACCCTGAACGTCGCCGCCGAGAACGCCTGCCTGTATAGCTGCGCCGATAGCGACACATTCATCGGGGTTGATGCCCTTGAACGGTTCTTTGCCGATAAGGCTCTTGACTGCTTCCTGAACAGCGGGGATTCTTGAAGAACCGCCTACCATGAGTACCTTGTCTATTTCGCCGATCTTAAGGCCTGAGTCTGAAAGAGCCTGACGAACGGGACCCATTGTCTTTTCAACGAGGTCAGATGTAAGCTCGTTGAACTTAGCTCTTGTGAGAGTATAGTCAAGGTGCTTAGGACCTGTAGCATCTGCTGTGATGAACGGGATGTTTATCTGAGCTGTTGTTATGCCTGAAAGCTCGATTTTAGCCTTTTCAGCCTCATCTTTAAGACGCTGCATAGCTGTCTTGTCGCCTGAAAGGTCTATACCTGTATCACTCTTGAAGCTCTGGATGAGCCAGTCGATTATTTTCTGGTCAAAGTCATCGCCGCCGAGACGGTTGTTGCCGGCTGTTGCAAGAACCTCCTGAACGCCGTCACCCATTTCGATGATAGATACATCGAATGTACCGCCGCCGAGGTCATATACCATTACCTTCTGGTCGTTTTCCTTATCAACGCCGTATGAAAGAGCTGCTGCTGTAGGCTCGTTTATGATACGCTTAACATCGAGACCTGCTATCTTGCCGGCATCTTTTGTAGCCTGACGCTGTGAGTCTGTGAAGTAAGCCGGAACTGTGATAACAGCCTGAGTTACAGTTTCACCGAGATAAGCCTCAGCGTCCTTCTTGAGCTTTGTGAGTATCATTGCTGATATTTCCTGCGGAGTATAGTCTTTGGAGTTGATAGTTACCTTATGGGATGTACCCATCTGTCTTTTTATAGAAGCGATAGTGTGGTCGGGGTTTGAAACTGCCTGACGCTTAGCTACCTGACCTACAAGTCTTTCACCGTTCTTTGCGAATGCAACAACTGAAGGAGTTGTTCTTGAACCTTCTGCGTTAGGTATAACTACAGGCTCGCCGCCCTCTATTACTGCTACACATGAGTTAGTTGTACCAAGATCGATACCAATTGTCTTTGCCATAAAAAATTACCTCCATACTGATTTATATTTATTGTTTTTATTTTTATATTGTTAAGGCTCAGTTAGATATCTGAACCATAGCATGACGTATTATTCTGTCGCCTATCATATAGCCTTTCTGATAAACAGCGGTTATATGGTCTTCGGGAAGCTCAGGATCATCTGTCCTTGAAACTGCGTTGTGCAGATTCGGGTCAAATTCTTCGCCTCTTTCACCGAATGAAGTTACTCTCAGCTTTTCAAATGCTGCTTCAAGCTGTTTTTGTATCATTTCAAGACCTTTTTTAAAGTCATCCGATACATCCGCATCCGATGCCATAGCGAGAGCGAAATTATCCGCAACAGGCAGGAAAGCCTCTACAGTGGCTGCAACAGCATTATCGTATGTTGCCGATTTTTCTTTTTCTGTGCGCTTGCGGAAATTGTCATATTCCGCAGCCATTCTCAGAAACTGATCCTTCTGAGTTTCAAGCTCTTTTTTAAGAGCTTCTGTTTCGCTGTCCGAAACAGCTTCATTTTCCGGGTTTTCTGTTACCTCGTTCTTTTCTTCTTCACTCATGATTTCTTCCTCATCAGTAATATTATTATTTTGCGGCATAATGATATCTCCTTTCAAAAGCTCACACATCAAGCATATCTGCAAGCAGGCTTTCAACAGACTGTGCAACATATTCAAGTGTGGAAATTATTTTAGGATAATTCATTCTCACAGGTCCTATAAGGGCTATTGCGCCCGAACACTGCGGAGAGGCCGTATAGTGTGTTACGGCTATGCTAAGACCATTCAGTGCAGGGTCATGCAGCTCGCTGCCTATCAGCAGTCCCGACTTGCTGTCGGCTGCATCTATAAGCTTTGAAAGCTCACGGGTATGACTAAGAAGCTCCATAGCTTTTTTGCCGTTTCCCGATGAAAGCTCAGGCATAAGGAACAGGTTGGACTGTCCTTTTATTGCGACGCCGGTCGCAAGAGCTTCCTTGGCAGCGTCATGTATCGCTAAAAGTACATTCGGCATCATCATTGACATCTCACCGAGTGACACAGCCGTTGTCTGCATAAAAGCAGGTGTTATTGCCGTTACAGGCGTACCTGACAGTCTTTCGTTCATGGATTTGTCGAACATCGACATCATAGAAGGCGTAAGTGTGAAGTCGCACCTGAAAAGCTTTGTCTTGACAGTACCCAAAGAGGTTATCAGCACAGCCATAGCGGTTCTGCTGCCTGTCTGTACAAATCTTATATGTTTTATAAAAGCCTGTTCACCGGAAGGCGCTGCTGCCGCTGCCGCGAAGCCTGTTATTTTTGAAAGCACATCCGCTGCTTTTTCAAGCAGATGTTCAGGCGCGTCAGCGCATATTTCCAGCGAATCCGATATTGCCGATTGTTCATGTCTTGTAAGGGGACGAAGTTTCATAAGCTCGTCAACATACAATCTGTAGCCGAGGTCTGTAGGAACTCTGCCTGATGATGTATGAAGCTGGTCGAGCAAGCCCAATCCCGAAAGCTCAGCCATATCATTTCTTACGGTTGCCGATGAAACATTGAAGTCAAGCGTATCACAGAGAGCTTTTGAGCCTACAGGTTCGCCGGTCTTTATATATGTTTCCACAACCGCTTCAAGAATTTTCATTTTTCTTTCGGACGGTTCCATGTCAGCCACCTTTCTGTTAGCACTCGGATATCGAGAGTGCTAATCTACTTATAGATTACCATTATATTGCCCGCTTGTCAAGACCCTATTCGATATTTTTGTTAAATTTTATTTTGACTTTTGAGAAAATTTGCACTCTTGCATCTTGTGTGCCAATTTTGCATGCACATATTTATATGTATATGCGCAGTCATACGGCTTTATATATAAAAACAAAAAACGGAACTGCCGCACAAGTGCCAAAAATAAATGGCGTGTGACAGTTCCGTTTTTATAAATAAAAAAAGAATAAAGAATAATACAGAAATGCCTATGAAAGACATTGTTATTCTTTATTCTCTGTTCTTTAATTAATTAAACCCCGTCACTGATGTGACGGGGTTTTCTGGGAGAGGGTGGATTCGAACCACCGAAGCCGAAGCAACAGATTTACAGTCTGCCCCATTTGACCGCTCTGGAACTCTCCCGTAAAATAAAGCTGGTGGACGGACTTGAACCCCCGACCTGCTGATTACAAATCAGCTGCTCTACCAACTGAGCTACACCAGCTTATCTGTTATCGTCGTGTCTCCCGACGACTTCATTATAATAACACATCTTTTTCTATTTGTCAACACTTTTTTTAAAAAAATTTAAGGAAATTATGAATTGTTTTTTTGAGCATGCATATTAATAAGTAAGTCCATGCACACCGCTCGGATGTGCATGGAAAAGCTGTCAGATAAACGGATACTCTCCGTCATAATTCAGGTTGCGTATAAAAGTACACGCCATTGGCACAGTGGGAAATGAAAACTGCGAGGGCATTACTCTTTCCTGTGTCGCTTCAGACGGGTCGGAAGTGCCGAAGGGATAGAACGGTACTCCGACCTGATGAGTAAACGGCATTTTGATCCCCTTATCCTTGATATTCATTTTTGTCACCTCATGTTTTGTATTTTGGCGCCTGCCTTGATTATTATATGTTTACACAGGTGACGTTTATTCTGAATATGTAAAAGCTTGTTTCGTTGTATATATAGTTGAGCCGGAGGTGAAATGTGTTTGTTCATTTTTACACTAAGCAAAAATAAGCTCAGGCGCAGAAAAGCTTTTATTATAGTATTTTCGGCAATACTTGCGGCGGCACTGATATTTTGTGTATTTATATTGTACAGCAGAGGGAACTTTGCCGGAATAGACGGAAGAAGGCTTGATATCAGGATAAAAGGTGATGACGATATAGAGCGCATATCCGGATTTTTTGATATCAGTATCAATAAAGACACTATCGCAAAGGAGAATATAAAGATACCGGAGAAATTCAATAAATTGTACGAAAAATATAACTCATTGCAGAAAAATATCGGCACCGATCTTTCTGATTATAAAGGTAAGGAATGTGTTAAGTATACAGCGGATATCATATCGGGAACAAGTGATACTATTATAACTTTATTAGCATATGACGGAAGGTTTATAGGCGGAGATATATCATCCAAGGAATTTGACGGAAAAATATATGCTCTTTTGTGAGATATATCATATTATTATGCAGACGGATATCTTAATAAATAATATTATAATAACAAAAAGTTATATTAAAGTATCTTGACATAAAAATAAAGTTGTGTTAAACTATCAATCAGCTTGATTAGACCATTATTTTACAAAAATAAAGCATTATTGTGTTATGCTATACATAATAATGCTAAACTGCGGTCCGGGCTTTATGAAAAACAAAAAAGGAGAATAGAAAATGCTGCTTGACAGATACTTACCTCGCATTGAGTTTGAATCCTATGAGGATTTCAAGAAGAATTATAAGGTGAATGTACCTGATGATTTCAACTTCGGCTATGATATCGTTGACGAATGGGCAAAGCAGGACGAGAATAAAAAGGCGCTTATCTGGTGTAATGACCATGACGAAGAAAAGGTCTTTACGTTCAAGGATGTAAGTCTGCTGTCAAATAAGGCGGCAAACTATTTCAGAAGTATCGGCATCAGAAAAGGCGATGTCGTAATGATGATAATGAGAAGACGCTGGGAATACTGGATATGCGCGGTCGCTCTCCATAAGCTCGGCGCTGTTATAATACCGAGTACTCTCCAGCTCACAAAGAAGGATATCGTATACAGAGGAAATGCCGCTCAGGTAAAGGCTATAATATGCGTGAATGATGATTTTGTTATCAGACAGGTAGAGGAGTCCATACCGGATATACCTACGCTTAAAAACCATATAGTTGTAGGTGAGCCGCGAGAGGGCTGGGCTTTCTTTGAAAAGGAAATAGAGGATAAGTCTGACGTATTTGAAAGACCGACAGACGATCAGGCTACTGTCAAGGATGATATCATGATCGTGTACTTCACATCAGGTACAGAGGGCATGCCTAAGATGATACAGCACAGCTTTGTGCATCCGCTTGGTCATATCGTAACTGCAAAGTACTGGCAGCAGGTGCAGGAGAATAAGCTGCATATGAGCGTAAGCGACTCAGGCTGGGCAAAGTTCGGCTGGGGAAAGATATACGGTCAGTGGATATGCGGAGCTGTAGTATTTGCATATGATATGGATAAATTCGTACCGGCAAAGCTTCTTGAAAAAATGTCCAAATATAAGCTCACAACATTCTGTGCGCCGCCGACAATGTACAGATTTATGCTTCTTGAAGATGTTGCATCATACGTCCTTTCTTCTATACAGCACTGGGTAACAGCGGGCGAACCGCTCAATCCGGAGGTAAACA
>ONVG01000013.1 GCA_900321195.1 uncultured Eubacteriales bacterium | reverse complement strand
CAAGGGATATACCGAGAAGCAGTGGGGCAGGAAGGCAACAGAGCTTCCGGCATTCATAATAAAAAGACTCCCGCTCAGATTTACATTTGACAACAACTATTTCAACGCAAGATATCAGGGAATACCGATAGGCGGATATACTCCGATAATCGAAAAAATGCTTGACGGTATCGAGGTGCTTACAAATACCGATTATTTCGAGTGGATAAAGACAAATGCGGACAAGGTGAAAAAGACTGTATTCACAGGTCAGATAGACCAGTTCTTTGATTATAAGCTTGGT
This sequence comes from uncultured Eubacteriales bacterium, assembly GCA_900321195.1. Lineage (GTDB taxonomy): Bacteria > Bacillota > Clostridia > Oscillospirales > Acutalibacteraceae > UBA1213. The sequence goes on along the minus strand of ONVG01000013.1, from coordinate 28,230 downwards.
GTGCTTGAATACCGTTCTGTACGCTTTGAAACAGAAGTTCTTGATACAGACAACTATCAGGGAAATGCTGTCGTAAACTATACCGAAAGAAGCGTACCTTATACAAGAATAATCGAGCATAAGCATTTTGAGTTCGGAACTCAGCCGAAAACAGTAATTTCAAGAGAGTATTCATCCGAATGGAAGCCGGGCATCGAGCCTTACTATCCTGTAAATAATGACAAGAACAACAAGCTCTATGAGGAATACAAGAAGCTTGCAGACGAAACACCGGATGTTATATTCGGCGGCAGACTCGGACACTACAAGTATTATGATATGGATAAGGTAATAGATGTTGCTCTTGCGGCTGTAAAGGAAGAATTCGGTGACTGAGAGGACTGTTCTGAGAAATATACTTTTCCCTGACGATAAAGTATGTACTGTAGGCGAGCTGTATTTCCGCACAAATGATAATGTGAAATACAGCAAGTCTGACGGCTTTATGAGTGTACATGGAGCTGTCAGCTTTGATACATATTTTAATATCATGCCCGTAAAGAAGTATCTTGATTACTGTGATATGGGAAAGGTTTTTTTAGAGATATGTATTTGCGGAAGTTTTTCCGTTAAGGTGTATGGCGTTTCGGCTGACAGTGAAGAATGTGTCCTGAGTGAAAATGCCGACCTTGATGATAAGGGCGTTTTCACGCTTGAGCTTTCGGATGTGTTTTCGGGAAAGTATGATAATGCGTATTTTACGCTTGAAGCTGATAACGGGCGCTTTTATGGCGGAAAGCTTGTTTCGGAGAATGAGAATATACAGAAGGTGAATATAGCTGTTGTTATATGCACGTTCAGGAGAGAAAAATTCCTTCTTGAAAATCATGCCAGGATATGCGAATATGTTGGTAAGAGCAATATTTTTGATAACGGGAATTTTCATGTATATATTGTCGATAACGGGCGGACGCTTGAAAGGGATAAAACGGAAAACAGCTTTGTGACGCTTATACCGAATGAGAATACAGGCGGAAGCGGCGGTTTTACAAGAGGATATTATGAAGCGGTTCACAGCGGCAGGGATTTCACTCATATATTATTTATGGATGACGATATAGTTCTTGACTGTGAGATGTTTCTGAGGGTATATTCTATTCTCAGGATACGCAGGAGCGAATGCGCCGGTTTAGCTGTCGGCGGTACTATGATAAAGCTCAGCGACCGCATAACGCAGCATGAAGCAGGCTCTTTCTGGGACGGAAAGCGGCATATCTCTATAGGAGAGGGCTGTGACCTTACAGAGCGTCAGACTGTTCTTGATACGGCTTATTATCCTGAGGGAGATTATAATGCATGGTGGTTCTACTGTTTCCCTTCGGACTGGCAGGAAAAACACGGCTATCCGTTACAGTTCTTTATAAAAGAGGATGATATAGAATATTCTCTGCGGTGTGCCGGTAAAATAGCCGTTATAATCGGTATTGCCGTATGGCATGATGATTTTGAGGGAAAGTATGACGGCTTTCAGGAATACTACATAAAGCGGAACGAGCTTATTATGACTGCTGTTAATGACCAGAAGAGATACACGCTTTTTCAGATAAGAAAGCTTGTTCTTAGCGTCATGCGTCAGACTGTTTATCAGAGATATTTTCTTGCGGATATAATAATGCGCGCTTATGATGATTTTCTGAGGGGCTGGGAGCATTTTTATAATACTGATACCATTTCTCTTAACAAGGAGCTTATGGAGTCCTGCGAGCCGCTTATCGGTGATGAGGAGCTTCTTGAAAAATACGGAGTATATTTTGATAAGGAAAAATATGATAAGGCATGTACGGAGAGTGAGAACCTGAAAAAACAGGCTCTTACGCTTAACGGTTATCTTATACCGGTGATATTCTACAAAAAGGACAAGGACGGTTTTTATATCACCGACCTTGCAAAGCGCAGGATAGTAAATTTCTACAAGCACAAAACTGTACTGCATTATGATGTTTCAAGGAAAAAAGGCTTTGTCACAAAGCAGAAAAAGTCAAAGCTTTGGGGAAATATATTCAGGCTGATATTCAAGAGTATAAGATTTGCGATATTATATCCGTCAGTGTGCAGAGGCTTCAAGAAAAATCTTGATAAGCTAACGAGCGAGGAAATCATAAAACGAACGATACATTAAGTGACAAAAGTAAAAAATCTGCCGTACATTTTGTGCGGCAGGTTTTTATTTCTGAATTATAATATAATAAATAAAAAAGAATAAAGAATAATACAGAAACGCCCGGAAAGACATATTATTCTTTATTCTCTATTCTTTGTTATTTAAGCCCCTCGGCTTCAGACGAGGGGCGTTTCTGCCCGGAGGGACTCGAACCCTCGCTCTTCAGAGTCGGAGTCTGATGCATTATCCATCTGTGCTACGGACAGTTATAAAATTACAAAAATTATTCTAACATACTTTTTGCACATTTACAAGTGAAAAATAAGATGATATAATAAAAACACTGAAATTTTTGGAAGTGTTTGTATGAATATAAAAACAGGCGATATTCTTGAAATGAAAAAGCCGCACCCATGCGGAAAACCCGATAATAAAAAATTTGAGGTTTTAAGAATTGGTATGGATATAAAGATAAAATGTCTTGCGTGTGGGCATGAGGTTATGCTTCCACGCTCAAAGGTCGAAAAAAATATCAGAAAAATATTATCGGCGGAGTGAATTGTAATGGGTTACAACAGAGATGAACAGCGGAATACTCTTACTTATTCGGATGTCGGTGACGGATATCAGCTTCCGGAAAAGCATCGTACTTCATTATATCCCCCGTATGATGATAAATATTACTATACTGATGAGTCGATACCGCCCGATATCAGACAAAAGATTTATAGAGGTCTTTTTAAGGCAAAGAGCAGATTCAGCGGCAGGATACAGATATATTCTGTAAAAGGCAGTATCGCTTATGAACTGATCCTGCTTGTGTTTTTTACGGCATGCTGTGTGCTGTTTTTTGTTCAGGTCTTTGATGGTATCATGTTTGAGGTAAACTGCGAAGAAATATACGGGGAAATATCAAATGTTTATTCGTATAAAAGCCCGCAGGCTTCAAAAGCTCATTATTATGCGACTTTAAAATATGAGTATAACGGGCAGACGTACAGCGTTGACTACAGACAGGCAAATGTATATACAACCGAGGACGTTAAAACAAAGATATATGTTGACAAAAATTCGCCCGAAAATTATCGTGTTGAATATGAGCGTGTGCAGGGTATTTCACTTATAAGTTTAACTTTGCTTTTTATCACATTCAATGTTATAGAGATCCTTACTCTGATAAAATTATGCTTTAGTATAAGATCGGCAATACTGATAAAACGAATAAAAAGGGAACGGGGAATAACTAAAAGATAAAACCGACAGCAGGCAATAAAGGGAGGAAAAAATATGATAGACAGACTGCAAGTGTTTGAGAACAGATATGAGGAGCTTTCCGAAAAGCTTTGTGATCCGTCTGTGACTTCATCGGCAGAACTTTATACGGAGGTAATGAAGGAATATAAGGCTGTTGAGCCTATCGCACTGAAATACAGGGAATATAAAAACTCTGTTAAAGAGCTTTCGGAGGCAAGAGAGCTTTTTGAGGAGAATAAAAATGACAGTGAAATGTGTGATATGATAAGCGAGGAGATATCCGGACTTGAAGAAAGGATACCCTTGCTTGAAGGCGAGCTGAGAATACTTCTCCTGCCAAAAGACCCGAATGATGATAAGAATGTTATCGTCGAGATAAGAGGCGGAGCAGGCGGAGAAGAGTCCGCGCTTTTTGCGGCAGTGCTTTACAGGATGTACAGCATGTATGCTGTCAAAAAAGGATATAAGCTTGAAATACTCAATGCGAATGAGACAGAGTTAGGAGGATATAAGGAGATAAGCTTTATGCTTACGGGAGAGGGCGCATATTCAAGGCTGAAATATGAAAGCGGTGTACACCGTGTACAGCGTGTGCCCGAAACGGAAGCACAGGGACGAATACACACATCTACCGCGACCGTTGCAGTACTTCCCGAAGCTGATGATGTTGATATAAGCATAGACCCTGCCGACCTGAAAATAGACACCTTCCGTTCAAGCGGAGCAGGCGGTCAGCATATAAATAAAACCGAATCGGCTATAAGAATAACTCATATACCTACAGGCGTTGTTGTTGAATGTCAGGATGAAAGAAGTCAGTATAAAAACAAGGATAAGGCAATGAAGGTGCTGAGATCAAGACTTCTTGAAGCCGAGCGTGAGCGCCGTAATAATGAGGTTGCCGAGGAAAGACATCAGCAGGTGGGGACCGGCGACAGAAGCGAAAGGATAAGGACTTATAACTATCCGCAGGGACGTGTTACCGACCACAGGATAGGTCTTACTCTTTACAAGATAGATGATATACTGAACGGAAATATCGATGAGATAATAGATGCTCTTATAACAGCGGACAGGGCAGCAAAACTCGAAGAAAACAGCAATATGTGATAATGGAGGCACATTTATGGCAATGAAGCATTATAAATTGAGATTTTTCAAGTTTAGACTGTTTGTTTTGTTTATACTTTTGGTGCTGCTTGTTGTACAGCTAAGAGCTATACCGCAGCTTATATTGTCTAATGAGCCGCCTAAGCAGATAAATGATGCTTATCTTGACAAAATAGAGCCGGGTGAAGAGGTAGGCGGAACTCTGACTCATATAGAAGGTAATTTTGATTCAGACTATACCGATATTGATCAGCAAATAAACAATTATGTTGTGCTGACACCGGCAAATAAGCTGGTTCTGTTCCGTACTATGGCGGGTACACAGCTGGATGCTGATATGAAGAGGCTTATGAAGGGTGAGATAGAATCTGTAAGATACAGGGGAAAATCGGCAGTCATACATCCGTCACGAAAACTTGTTTTTGATGTCTATGTAATTTCAAATCTCAGTAACGGCTATCTTTCCAGTCTGAAGCTTGATACTAACTCTATCAGATATATCGAGATAGATGTGATAGATGATAAAAGCAAGATACCGGAAAAATATATTATAGCAAGTATCGTTATTGCCGTACTTCTTCTTATAGCTATCGTATGGCTGTCAATAAAGCCTATAAATAACTTTATTTATAACGTCTTGGTATATAAGGGCAAGATAACACCTGAGTGGAAGATAAAAAAGGAAGATATAAAGATAGAGCTTGAGGGTGAGTATAAGAACGGCGCAAACGATGAAGGATATTTCTATGTGGGAAAGGATGACTATGAAAATAAAGATGAGAACATTTCCGGAAATGCTGATGTTAATGCGAAAAACACTTCGGCAAATGATACAAAGCCGGACACAGCTTCCGATGCGGGTGATGAATATATATCTACAGGTCCGATGAGAGCCTATGATGAGGACTTTTTCTATACTAAAGGCGCAGATGAGGACGGAAATTTCTTCGTCAACAGTGAAGAAGATCATTCCGAATATCACGGTCATGACAAATATCATTATTGATGATATGAAAGGGAAAATGGAAAATGGAAACGAAATTGCTTTCTGTCAGTCAGATAGATGAGGCTGCGGAAATAATAAAAAGAGGCGGTCTTGTAGCAATGCCGACTGAAACGGTCTACGGTCTTGCGGCAGATGCGCTCAACGGACGGGCTGTTGCGGATATTTTCAGAGCTAAGGGCAGACCTATGGATAATCCGCTTATTGTGCATATATCCGAGCTTTCGCAGATAAAATGTCTTGTAAGGGAATTTCCCGAAAAGGCAAGGATACTTGCGGAAAGGTTCTGGCCGGGACCGCTGACGATAATACTTCCGAAATCGGAGCTTATACCCGATGAGGTCAGCGCAGGACTTGATACTGTCGCAGTAAGATTTCCTTCAAACGAAACGGCAAGAAAACTGATAAGCGCATCATGTCCATTGGCTGCGCCGTCTGCAAATCTTTCCGGAAGTCCCAGTCCTACAACTGCAAAGCATGTCATGGACGATATGAGCGGCAGGATAGATGCCGTTATTGACGGCGGAGAATGTGCCGTCGGAGTTGAGTCAACGGTAATAACTCTTGCTTCTGAGCCGCCGAGACTTTTAAGACCCGGCGGGATCACTCTTGAGCAGTTAAGGGATGCCATAGGCGAGGTCGTGCTTGATGATGCGGTGATGAATCCGCTAAAAAGCGGCGAACAGGCGGCAAGTCCTGGAATGAAGTACAAGCACTATTCACCAAAAGCGGATATAATACTTCTCAAAGGCAAAAGCGAAGCATTTGTCAGATATGTAAATTCGCATAATGACGGAAAAACGGCTGCGCTTTGCTATGACAGTGAAACTGAAAAGCTTGAAGTCCCGTTTATATCCATAGGAAAAGAGGATGACTATTCAGAGCAGGCAAACAGACTTTTTGCCGCGCTGAGAACGGCTGACGACAGGGATTTTCAGGTAGTCTATGCACATTGTCCTAAGCCTGAGGGAATAGGTCTTGCAGTTTACAACAGGATAATACGCGCGGCAGGATTTGAGGTGAAGGAGCTTGAAGAATAGAGTAATAGGTCTGACAGGACAGACAGGCGCAGGCAAAAGCACTGTTGCCGGTATGCTGGAATCGCTCGGCTGCCGTATAATAAATGCCGATGCGGTCGCAAGGGAAGCTACAGCAAAAGGCTCGGAATGCCAATAGACAGTAACGGAAATTGCGTAAGAAAGCTGCTTGCACAGAGAGCTTTTTCATCAAGGGAGAATACGGAAATTCTCAACAGTATCACACATCCTATGATAATCGGTCGTATTTCGGAATATATTGAAATGTGCGGAGAGGATGAAAATGTTGTCATAGATGCGCCTCAGCTTTTTGAAAGCGGCTGTGATAAGCTTTGTGATAAGGTAATAGCCGTTACTGCTCCAAAGGATGTAAGACTTCAAAGGATAATTATGCGTGACGGTATATCTGAACAGTATGCACTTCTTAGGATAAACGCCCAGCATGACGAGGAGTATTATACATCACGCGCAGATTTCGTTATAGACGGTTCAATGAGTATAGATGACGTCGGAAGGAAAGTAAAAATAATCTCAGGGATAATAAGAAAGGAATGATATCATGATGAAAACAAAAACAAAAGACAATAACAAATGGATAAAAGCAATAGCGGCTATGGCAATTATAATTGCCGTTCTGATATCGGGAGCATTTCTCCTCAAAAAAGCCAATTCTGTATATACGGAAAATTCTTATCCGCTTAAATACGAAAAGGAGATAGACGCGGCGTCAAAGAAATACGGCGTTGACAAGGCACTTATATACGGAGTTATAAAAACAGAAAGCAATTTTGTGCCTGATGCAAGGTCTTCTGCCGGAGCGCTCGGACTTATGCAGCTCATGCCCGACACTTTTGAATGGCTGCAAACATATTATAAGGATGAAAACGACTATACATTTGAGGATCTCGCCGACCCTGCAATAAACATAGACTATGGAGCAGAGCTTTTATCGATACTTTCAAAGCGCTATGAGAATGAAGAAACTATGCTTTGCGCTTATAACGGCGGTCTTGGAAATGTCGATAAGTGGCTCGACAATAAAGACTACTCGGATGACGGAAAAACGCTCAAGGTCGTGCCGTTCCCCGAAACAGACAACTACCGTAAATTAGTTGAGCAGAATAAGAGCATTTATGAACAGCTCTATTTCAAAAAATAAATCAAGGAGAGAAAGAACTATGTCAGAGGAAAAGAGTGCAGCGGCTTTATTAAAGGAAAAGCTGCTTATCAAGAAGAAAAGCGGTACAAAAAGACTCAGTGAGGAAGAACTGAAAAAGGCCGACGACTTCTGTGTCGGCTATTGTGACTTCCTGAACAGCGGAAAAACCGAGCGTGAAGCTGTAAGGACGGCTATATCGATAGCAGAGAAAAACGGCTTTACGGAATTTGACCGCACAAGGAATTATTCCGCAGGCGATAAGGTCTATGTAAACAACAGAAACAAAGCGCTCATGCTTTGTGTTATCGGCAAAAACGGCACTAAGGACGGCGTAAGACTCGGAATAGCTCATATCGATTCACCCCGTCTTGACCTTAAACCCAATCCGCTTTATGAAAGCAATGAGCTTGCGCTTTTCAAAACGCATTATTACGGCGGCATAAAGAAATATCAGTGGACAGCCGTTCCGCTTGCACTTCACGGCGTTGCTGTTCTTAAAGACGGCACAGTAAAGGATGTATATATCGGTGATGACGAAAATGACCCCTGCTTTGTAGTTACAGACCTTTTGCCGCACCTTGCGACTGAGCAGATGACTCAGACGATGGTAAAGGCTTTTAACGGTGAGCATCTCAATGTGCTTATAGGCAGCCGCCCTTTCAGCAATGACGAGGAAAGCGAAAATGTAAAGCTCAATATAATGAGTATCCTTTATCAGAAGTACGGCTTCAAAGAGGAGGATTTCATGTCAGCAGATCTTACAATGGTGCCTGCTGCAAGGGCAAGGGATGTAGGCTTTGACAGGAGCATGATAGGCGCTTACGGACATGATGATAAGGTGTGCGCTTACCCTGCACTTATGGCGGCTGTTGATACAAAATGTCCGGAGCAGACTGTTATAACCGTTCTTACGGACAGGGAAGAGATAGCTTATATGGTGGATTTTATAGCAGACCTTGCTGAAGCTGACGGTACTGAGCTTCGTCACGTAATGGAAAAGACTATATGCCTTTCCGCAGATGTAAATGCGGCATTCGACCCGACTTATGCTTCGGCTTATGAGTCAAACAATTCATGCTATATCAATTACGGCGCAGTTATCACAAAATATACAGGCAGCGGCGGAAAGTACAGCACATCAGATGCTTCGGCTGAATTTATGGCTAAAGTCAGAAAAATACTTGATGATGCGGATGTTATCTGGCAGACAGGCGAGCTTGGAAAGGTTGACGGCGGCGGCGGCGGTACTATCGCAAAGTTCGTTGCAAACTGGAATGCTGATGTTGTAGACCTCGGTGTGCCTGTACTCAGTATGCATGCGCCTTTTGAGGTCGTTTCAAAGATAGATGTATATGAAACATACAGGGCTTTGTATGAGTTTTACTCATTTGTATGATAACTGTCAAGTAAAAGACCTTTATATGAGGTCGGCAGGTTGACTGTTTTTGTCGTTTGACGGCGTATTTTATTATACAATGTAAAGATATTGAGTAACAATAATGTTACAAAAATTATTTTATTATTGACAATCGAATGGCTTTGTATTATCATTACTCAAGAGTGGGTTTTCTCACTTGTTTGTTTAGTGTACTCTGAAATAAGCAAAAAACCGTGTTTTTGCTTAATTTCATATACAGAAATTTGTGTATCTTGATTATTTGCGGTGTACTGTACCGCTGTTCATTTTAGTTTACTCATACGACTATGAGGAGTGTTGTGTTTTGAAAAAGATCGTTGTCAACGGCGGCAAACAGCTTAGAGGTGAAGTGCGTATAAGCGGTGCAAAGAATGCTGCGGTCGCAATTATCCCTGCTGTCATTCTTTCCGACGGCGTTTGCCGTATCGAAAATATACCGAATATAATGGATGTCAACCTTATAGCCAATATACTTCATGAGATGGGGGCAAGAGTCAACAGGATAGATAAAACGACTCTTGAAATAGATGCTTCATACATCAAAAAACCTGTTGCGGATTATGATATAGTACGCAGGATGAGAGCGTCAAGCTATCTTTTAGGCGCACTTTTGGGCAAGTTTTCAAGAGCTGAAGTTGCTTTGCCGGGCGGCTGCGATTTCGGAGTAAGACCTATAGACCAGCACCTTAAAGGCTTTGCTGTTCTTGGCGCAGAACACAGCGTTGCGGCAGGAATGATAAATGTAAAGGCAGAGCATCTTAAAGGCGGTCATGTTTATCTTGATGTCGTATCAGTCGGCGCAACAGTCAATATAATGCTTGCGGCTGTAAAGGCAGAGGGCAAGACAATAATCGAGAATGCAGCCAAGGAGCCGCATATCGTAGACCTTGCAAATTTCCTCAATTCTATGGGCGCTGACGTAAGAGGCGCAGGAACAGACGTTATAAAGATAAACGGCGTAAAGCATCTCAACGGTACGACTTATTCAATAATACCCGACCAGATAGAAGCAGGTACATACATGGTAGCTGCTGCTGCGACAGGCGGAGATGTTATTGTGCGCAATGTTATAACAAAGCACCTTGAATCTATAACCGCAAAGCTCAGGGAAATGGGTGTAGAGATAGATGAGTATGAAGACTCTGTTCGTGTACGCAGGACAGGACCGCTCAGACGCTGCAATGTAAAGACGATGCCGCATCCGGGATTTCCTACCGATATGCAGCCGCAGATAGCAGCGCTTCTCTCTATAGCAAAGGGTACGAGCATTGTTACCGAAGCTGTATGGGACAACCGTTTCAGATATATAGAAGAGCTCAAGCGCATGGGCGCAGTCATATCGGTTGACGGCAAGGTCGCTGTTATTGAAGGCGTTGATGAGCTTAACGGCGCACCTGTAAAGGCTACAGACCTCAGAGCAGGAGCTGCTATGGTAATAGCTGCGCTTGCTGCAAAGGGTACGACTTATATAGAGGATATCGAGCATATCGAAAGAGGTTATGAGGATATCGTTGAAAAGTTCTCTTCTCTCGGCGCTGATATACGCATAATCTATACCGATGACCCTATAAATGTAAAAAAAACGGCATAGACAAAGATAAGAAATAAAAATTCACATCAAAGGTACTGTTACTTTCAACAGAGTGACTGTACCTTTGATTTTTTTGAAAAATAATTATTCGGGTGTGGTGAATATGACAAGATTGTGTCCGCTGTTCAGCGGCAGCTCAGGCAACAGCTATTACATAGGCTCTGCAAGTGACGGAATACTTATAGACTGCGGCAGAAGTGCAAAGCAGATAGTATGCGCTCTTGAAGATAACCGGCTTGATATAAAGAATGTACGCGCGGTATTCGTCACGCATGAGCATATCGACCATTCAAGCGCACTCAGAGTGCTTGCTTCCAAATACAAGCTAAAGGTCTATGCATCCGAAGGAACGATAAATGCGCTTGAAAGCAAAGGACTTATAAATGAAAAGGTCGATATCTCACCGATAACATCTGACGGCATAGATGCAGCAGGAATGCTTGTAAAGCCTTTCCATATCTCACATGACTGCTGTGAGGGACTCGGATTTACGGTTGACAGCAGCGACGGCAGGCACACTGCATTTGCAACGGATACGGGAGTTATCACAAATGAGATAATGTCGGCTGTGCGCGGCTGTGATACGATAGTACTTGAATCTAACCATGATGTAGGGATGCTTAAAATGAGCTCTTATCCTTATGTGCTGAGACAGAGGATACTTTCCGAAAAAGGTCATCTTTCAAATGAGCTTTGTGCGGAAACGGCAGTCGAGCTTGTTTCCTCCGGCACTACAAGGATATTTCTTGCTCATCTCAGCAAGGAGAACAATTTTCCGGAGCTTGCAATGAGTGCGTCGCTTTCGCTTCTTGAACAGAACCGCATGAAACAGAATATCGACTTCATGCTTTCGGTCGTACCTGAAAAATATACATCCGGCAGTATAATATATTGACAGAATATCGGCGTTTTTATAGGGAGGATATATGATAAGCGTAAATATCATCTGCGTAGGCAGACTTAAAGAAAAATACTGGACAGCCGCCTGTGAGGAGTATTCAAAGCGGCTGAAAGGCTTCTGCAATTTCTCCATTATCGAGGTGGATGAAGAAAGAGTAGGAGATATGCCTTCGGACGCGCAGATACTTTCAACGCTTGAAAAGGAAGGCAGGAGAATACTTTCAAAGATACCGAAAGGCGCAAAAATAATCTCTATGTGCATTGAGGGAAAACAGAAAAGCTCGGAAAAGCTTGCGGCTGAGCTTGACAGGTTAGCTGTTGACGGATGCAGCAGTATCGCGTTCATAATAGGCGGTTCATGGGGACTTTCCGAAGAGGTAAAGAGCGCTTCTTATCTCAGGATGTCTATGTCTGACATGACTTTTCCGCACCAGCTTGCAAGAGTTATGCTTTGCGAGCAGATATACCGCGCGTTCCAGATAAACAGCGGCGGAAAATATCATAAATGAATTATGCCGGACTGATACTTTTTCGACTCTATCTGTCAAAGTTACCATTAAACTGTACTTATAATTGTATAAGTCAACGATTTTTTAAAAATTTTGAATTTCCTCTTTAAAAATTTGTGCAATATGATATAATATCTCCATAGAAATCTTTTAGGAGGAATTATTTATGTATTATCTTGGTATTGATCTCGGCGGTACACATATCATTAACGGTGTAGTTGACGAAGACGGCAACATTATCGTAAAAGCAAGCTGTAAAACTAATCTTCCTCGTCCTCAGGAAGAAATTTGTGATGATATGGCAGCTGTTGCTCTCAAGGCTCTTGAAAGTGCAGGTCTTACTAAAAACGATATCAACTTTATAGGTATAGGCGCACCGGGCGCAGTTAACGGTGAAACAGGCATTATTGAATATACTAATAACTTCAATTTCCATAACTGGCATATCGTTGATATGATGCGTGAGCGTCTTGGTATCGATGTTTATGTTGAGAATGATGCAAATGCTGCTGCATACGGTGAGTTCTGTGTAGGCGCTGCTAAGGATGCAAATGATGCAGTCGTTATCACACTCGGTACGGGTGTAGGCGGCGGTATAATCATAGACGGTATGATATACAGCGGCTCCAACCACGCAGGCGCAGAGCTTGGACATATAGTTATACAGCATGGCGGCCGTCAGTGTACATGCGGAAGAAAAGGCTGCTGGGAGGCTTATTCATCCGCTACAGGTATCATCAACATGACAAAGGAAGCTATAGTAAGCACTGAAAATCAGAATTCTATCCTTTACAAAATGATAGGCGGTGACGAGTCAAAGATAACAGGCAGAACAGCATTCGATGCTCTTGAGCAGGGCTGTCCCGTAGGTAAGGCTATCGTTGATGAATATATCGAATATCTCGGCTGCGGACTTGTTAACATAATAAACATATTCCAGCCTAACATACTTTGCATAGGCGGCGGTGTAAGCAGCCAGGGCGATACACTTCTTGTTCCGCTCAAGAAGATAATCGAAGCTGAGCGTTACACAAAGCATAATGACAAGCAGACAGAAGTATGCCTTTGCGAGCTTGGAAATGATGCTGGAATAATCGGCGCAGCATTTCTTGGCAAGTAATAATTGAGTACAAGTTTTTTGCATACCTTTCTAACATAAAACGCCCGACATTCCCTGTCGGGCGTTTTATGTTAGAGAAAAAGCAATCAACGCTGCCGCGTGTTTCTTTTAAACCGACAGAGAAGAATTTTGTGTAAAATGGAGAAAAAAAGCAAAAAAAATAAGCGGCTTGTCAAAAACTCTTGACAAATAACCGCTGATACATTATAATTGTAGAATGCATCATAGTAGAGGAATAGGCTCTTTTCGGGTTTTTTACCCTTACGCTCAAAACATAATAGCATACTTTGAGAAAAAAATCAAGAGTTTTTTATATAATTGTTTTAAGCGGCGCACTGTGGTGCTGAACGGAAATACATTCCCGGAGATGCACTTCCGTCCGGCATATTACTATCCGGAATGTAAACAAAATGAATGGAGTGATCGTATGGTAAACGTCAAACCTGTGCGCTTGGGTAAGACCGAGCGAATGAGCTTCTCTCATACCGAAGAAGTCATCGGTATGCCTAACCTTATTGAGATCCAGAAGGACTCATATGATTGGTTTCTCAATAAAGGTCTTCAAGAGGTTTTTGAAGATGTTTCCGGTATAACCGATTATTCGGGAAATCTTGTGCTGAGCTTTGTCGATTATAAGCTTGAAAAGGATAACCCAAACTATACAATTGCGGAATGTAAGGAAAGAGATGTCACATACGCTGCACCGCTCAAGGTAAAGGCAAGACTTTATAACAGAGAAACATCAGAGGTAAAGGAATCTATCGTATTCATGGGTGATTTCCCGCTTATGACACCGAGCGGTACATTCGTTATCAACGGCGCTGAACGTGTTATCGTTTCCCAGCTTGTACGATCACCGGGCGTGTACTATAAAATGGATTACGACAAGACCGGAAAACAGCTTTTCAGCGCAACTGTTATCCCTAACAGAGGCGCATGGCTCGAATATGAGAATGACGTAAACGATGTTTTCTATGTTCGTATAGATAAGAACAGAAAACTTCCCGTAACTGTTTTCATACGCGCTCTCGGTCTTGGAACAGACCAGCAGATAATAGATTTCTTCGGCGCTGATGACAGGATACTCGCTACTATCGAGAAGGATCCTACAAAAAATCAGGATGACGCCCTCAAAGAAGTTTACAGAAAGCTCCGTCCGAGCGAGCCGCCGACAGTAGAAAGCGCTCAGGCTCATATAGATGCACTTTTCTTTGATGCAAGAAGATATGATATGTCAAGGGTCGGAAGATATAAGTATAACAAGAAACTCGGCATATCAAACCGCCTTACAAATCATGTTCTTGCCGAACCCGTGGCTGACCCGTCAACAGGTGAGATACTTGCAGATGAGGGCGAGTTCATATCAAAGGAAAAGGCTCTTGAAATAGAAAATGCAGGCGTAACAGTAGCATTTGTAAAGGCTCCCAACGGCAGTACAGTAAAGATAATCTCAAACGGCATGGTAGACATATCAAAGTATGTTGACTTTGATGCAAAAGAAGAATGCGGCATAAACGAAAAAGTACGTTTCAGCGTACTCAGAGATATACTTGATACATGTGAGGACGAAGAAAGCCTCAAAAAAGAGATAAAGAGACGCAAGGATGAGCTTATCCCCAAGCACATAATCATTGACGATATATTCTCTACCATAAACTACATGAATTCGCTTGCATGCGGTATCGGTACAACAGATGATATCGACCACCTCGGCAACAGACGTATCCGCTCCGTAGGCGAGCTTTTGCAGAATCAGTTCAGAATAGGGTTCGCAAGACTCGAAAGAGTTATCAGAGAGAGAATGACCCTTCAGGGACAGGATCTTAACCACCTTTCACCTAACGCACTTATCAATATCCGTCCTGTGACGGCAGCAATAAAAGAGTTCTTTGGTTCATCACCGCTTTCACAGTTCATGGATCAGAACAACCCTCTTGCAGAGCTTACACATAAAAGACGTCTTTCAGCCCTCGGCCCCGGCGGTCTTTCCAGAGATCGTGCAGGATTTGAGGTCCGTGACGTTCATTATACCCACTACGGACGCATGTGTCCTATCGAAACTCCTGAAGGTCCTAACATCGGACTTATCTCCTATCTTGCAACATTCGCAAAAATAAACGAATACGGCCTTATAGAAGCTCCCTTCCGCAAGGTAGACAAGGAAAATGGCGTTGTTACAAGTGAAGTTCAGTATATGACTGCTGATGTCGAGGATAACTATATAGTTGCTCAGGCTAATGAGCCGCTCGATGCAGAAGGTCATTTCGTAAACAAAAAGATAGTCGGCAGATACAAGGATGAATTCGTTGAAGTCGAGAGGGAAAGGGCAGACTACATGGACGTTTCGCCTAAGATGGTCGTTTCTGTAGCTACAGCTATGATACCGTTCCTCGAAAACGATGACGCAAACCGTGCTCTCATGGGCTCGAACATGCAGCGTCAGGCAGTGCCGCTCCTTGTAACAGAATCACCTATAGTCGGTACAGGTATGGAATACAAGGCAGGCGTTGACTCAGGCGTTTGTATTCTTGCCGAAGAAGCCGGCGTTGTTAAATACGTAAGCGCAGACAAAATAAAGGTACAGTATGACTCGGGCAGAGTTCAGACCTTTAAGGTTACAAAATTTGTACGCTCCAACCAGGGTACATGTATAAATCAGGTGCCGATAGTTGATGTCGGTCAGAGAGTAGAAGCAAATGAAGTCCTTGCAGACGGTCCGGCTACTTCAAACGGTGAGATAAGCCTCGGTAAGAATGCTCTTATCGGTTTTATGACTTGGGAAGGCTATAACTACGAGGACGCAGTACTTATCAATGAGAAGATAGTCCGTGAGGACGTATATACCTCTATCCATATCGAAGAGTATGAAACAGAGGCAAGAGATACCAAATTAGGTCCGGAAGAGATAACAAGAGATATCCCGAACATAGGTGACGACCAGCTCAGAGACCTTGACGAAAACGGTATAATCCATATCGGCGCAGAGGTACATGCAGGCGATATCCTTGTCGGAAAGGTAACTCCAAAGGGCGAAACAGAGCTTACAGCTGAGGAAAGACTCCTCAGAGCCATATTCGGTGAGAAGTCGAGAGAAGTCCGCGATACTTCACTCAGAGTTCCGCATGGTGAGTATGGTATTATCGTAGATGTAAAGATATTCACAAAAGAGAACAGCAGCGATGAGCTTGCTCCCGGAGTAAACAAGGTAGTCCGCTGCTATATAGCACAGAAACGTAAGATACAGGTCGGCGACAAGATGGCAGGACGTCACGGAAATAAGGGTGTCGTTTCGAGAATACTTCCCGAAGAGGATATGCCTTTCCTTCCCGACGGCAGACCGCTCGATATCGTTCTTAACCCGTTGGGCGTTCCTTCACGTATGAACATCGGTCAGGTGCTTGAAGTACATCTGGGCTATGCCGCAAAGGCTCTTGGCTGGAAGATAATGACTCCCGTATTTGACGGCGCACACGAGCAGGATATTTTCCAGTGCTTCCGTGACGCAGGCATAAGCGAGGACGGCAAGATATGGCTGAAGGACGGCAGAACAGGCGAATATTTCGATAACCCCGTAACAGTAGGCTATATGTATTACCTCAAGCTTCATCACCTTGTTGATGATAAGATACATGCGCGTTCAACAGGTCCGTACTCACTCGTTACGCAGCAGCCTCTCGGCGGTAAAGCTCAGTTCGGCGGTCAGCGTTTCGGAGAGATGGAAGTATGGGCGCTTGAAGCTTACGGCGCAGCTTATACACTTCAGGAGATACTTACAGTCAAGTCCGATGACGTTGTGGGCAGAGTAAAGGCGTTTGAGGCTATCGTAAAGGGACAGAGCATACCGAAGCCGGGCGTTCCGGAATCATTCAAAGTCCTCATAAAAGAGCTTCAGTCACTTGCGCTTGATATCAAGGTGCTCGATAAGGATAATAACGAGATAGATCTCCGTCAGGATACGGATGATGATATCATACCGGTAAATACAGAATTTGATGAGAAGAATGTACTTACGGACGGCGATACAGACGGCTACACTATCAAGGATGCAGACGGCGAGGACGATCTCTTTGATGATGAAGACGATTTTGAAGAGGATTTCTATGCGAGCGATGACGATGATCTTGGCTTTGATCAGTGAGAGGGGGACAATGATTAATGGAATTTAATGAGTTTAAATCAATAAAAATAGGACTTGCTTCACCTGACCTTATCAGACAGTGGTCATACGGCGAGGTCAAAAAGCCTGAAACCATTAACTACCGTACTCTTAAACCTGAAAGAGAGGGTTTGTTCTGCGAGGCTATCTTCGGTCCTCAGAAGGACTGGGAATGCCACTGCGGAAAATATAAGAAAATACACTTCAAGGGCAGGATATGCGAACGCTGCGGCGTTGAGATAACACGTTCAAAGGTTCGCCGTGAGAGAATGGGACATATAGAGCTTGCAGCTCCCGTATCTCATATCTGGTATTTCAAGGGTATCCCGTCAAGAATGGGTCTTATCCTTGACATATCGCCCCGTACACTTGAAAAGGTACTCTATTTCGCAATGTATATAGTTACAGAAATAGACCCCGAAAGCGATGCATCCCGTGAGCTTTCTCTCCAGCAGTGTCTCAGTGAAAAGGAATACAGGGATATGAAGGAGAAGTATGAGGATGACTTCGAGGCAATGATGGGCGCAGAGGCTATACAGAAGCTTCTTAAAAGCATCGACCTCGAAAAGCTTTCCGCAGAGCTTAAAGAGGAGCTTGAAAACTCTTCGGGTCAGAAAAGAGTACGCATACTCAAAAGGCTTGAAGTCGTTGAGTCTTTCCGTATGTCAGGCAACCGTCCCGAGTGGATGATACTTGACGTTATACCGGTAATACCGCCTGATATCCGTCCTATGGTACAGCTTGACGGCGGACGTTTTGCAACATCCGACCTTAACGACCTTTACCGCAGAGTAATAAACAGAAACAACCGTCTGCGCAGACTTCTTGAACTCAATGCTCCCGATATAATCATCAGGAATGAAAAGCGTATGCTCCAGGAGGCTGTTGACGCACTCATAGATAACGGCAGACGCGGCAGACCTGTTACAGGCCCGAACAACAGAGCGCTCAAATCACTTTCAGACATGCTCAAGGGCAAGCAGGGACGTTTCCGTCAGAACCTTCTTGGAAAGCGTGTTGACTATTCCGGACGTTCGGTTATCGTCGTAGGTCCTGAGCTTAAAATGTATCAGTGCGGTCTTCCTAAAGAGATGGCTCTCGAACTTTTCAAGCCCTTTGTAATGAAAATACTTGTAGAGAGCGGTCATGCTCAGAACATAAAGGCAGCAAGAAAGGCTGTAGAACGTGCTAAGCCGGAGGTCTGGGACGCACTTGAAAGAGTTATCAAGGGTCATCCGGTAATGCTCAACCGTGCGCCTACACTTCACAGACTTGGCATACAGGCATTCGAGCCGGTACTTGTAGAGGGTAAGGCTCTTAAACTTCATCCGCTTGCTTGTACCGCATTCAACGCCGACTTTGACGGCGACCAGATGGCTGTACACGTTCCGCTTTCAGCAGAAGCACAGGCAGAGGCACGTTTCCTTATGCTTGCTGCAAATAACCTTCTCAAGCCCTCTGACGGCAAGCCCGTTACAGTTCCTACACAGGACATGGTTCTTGGTTCATACTACCTTACTCTTGATAAGGACGGCGAGCTTGGAGAAGGAAAGATATTCAGAGATACAGATGAAGCTATAATGGCATATGAGACCAATTCTGTTGGACTTCATGCAAAGATAAAAGTAAGACGTTCGGGCGAGTGGAACGGCATCAAAAAGACCGTTCTTATCGATACGACAGTAGGCCGTATCATCTTCAACAGACCGATACCGCAGGATCTCGGATATGTTGACAGAAACAATCCCGAAAACTTTATGAAGTACGAGATAGACTTCCTTGTAGGCAAGAAGGCTCTCGGAAAGATAATCGACAAGTGTATCAAAAAGCATGGTACACAGCTTACATCACGAGTACTTGACGATATAAAGGCTCAGGGCTATAAGTACTCTACAAAGGGCGCAATAACCGTTGCAGTATGCGATGCTGAGATACCGCCTAAGAAAAAGGAGATAATCGCAGCAGCCGAGCATGAAATAGATAAAGTAACAAGGATGTTCAGACGAGGCTTTATGTCCGACCAGGAGCGTTATGAGACGGTCATAAAGATATGGACTAAGGCAACAGAGGATGTTACCTCCGCACTTCAGGATAACCTCGGAAAGTATAACCCGATATTCATGATGGCTGACTCAGGAGCCCGTGGTTCTATGAGCCAGATAAGACAGCTTGCAGGTATGCGCGGACTTATCGCAAATACATCAGGTAAGACTATCGAGATACCTATCAGAGCTAATTACCGTGAAGGTCTTAACATACTTGAATACTTCATTTCATCACGAGGCGCACGTAAAGGTCTTGCAGATACAGCGCTCCGTACAGCCGACTCAGGTTATCTTACAAGACGACTTGTTGACGTTTCGCAGGAAGTCATCATCAGAGAAGAGGACTGCGGTACAAAAGACGGTATATTTGTATATGACCTTAAAGACGGCAATTCCATTATCGAGCCTATGCATGAAAGACTTCTTGGCAGATATCTCTGCGAAGACTTCATAGACGAGGAAACAGGCGATGTCCTTGTATCATCAAACAAGATGATGGATGATGACGATGCTGATATAATCGTGAGCAGAGGAATAAAGTCAATAAAGATACGTTCTATCATAGACTGCCGCGCTCAGCATGGTGTTTGCAGGAAGTGCTACGGCTCCAACCTTGCAAACGGCATGCCTGTAACGATAGGCGAAGCAGTAGGAATCATTGCAGCGCAGTCTATCGGTGAGCCGGGTACACAGCTCACAATGAGAACATTCCATACAGGCGGTGTTGCAGGCGGTGAGGATATCACACAGGGTCTTCCCCGTGTTGAAGAACTCTTTGAGGCAAGAAAGCCGAAGCATCTTGCTATCATAAGTGAGATAGGCGGCAAGGTGACATTCGAGGAGATAAAGAAGAACCGTCATGCAGTTATCACAGATACGGAAACAGGCGAAAAGAGAGAGTACCTTATCCCGTTCGGTTCAAGAACTATAGTTGAAGAGGGACAGACGATAGAAGCCGGCGACCTCATCACAGCAGGTTCTGTAAACCCGCATGATGTGCTTACTATAAAGGGTACTGCAGCCGTTCAGGACTACCTCATCAAAGAGGTACAGAGCGCATATCGTATGCAGGGTGTTGATATCAACGATAAGCACATTGAAGTAATCGTTCGTCAGATGATGCGCAAGATAAGGATAGAGGATGCAGGCAGCACAGATCTTCTTCCCGGCTCACTTGTTGATAAGGGCGAATACTATGCAGCTAATGCAGTGATCGAAAAGAGGATAGCAGAGGGCGAGGAAGGACTTTCCACAGCTACCTATACTCCGCTCCTTTTGGGTATAACAAAGGCGTCTCTTGCAACAGATTCGTTCCTTTCGGCAGCATCATTCCAGGAAACAACAAGAGTTCTTACAGATGCAGCTATAAAGGGCAAATCCGATCCGCTCATGGGTCTTAAAGAGAATGTAATTATCGGCAAGCTTGTTCCGGCAGGAACAGGAATGCACCGTTACAGCGATGTTGAGATAGAGTGCACAGAGCCTACACATCCCACCCACGAATTTGTTTGATTAATAATTTGATCAATAATAAAAGAATCCCGTTGGTTTTGTACCGACGGGATTCTTTTATGTTCAATGTACATTGTACACTGCTTATAAATTGTTGACTAATTTTTTGAAGTGCTGTCCTTTTTCGGCAAAGTTTTTGTACATGTCAAAGCTTGCGCTTGCCGGAGACATAGATACTATATCACCGCTCACTGCGTTTGCCTTTGCCGCAGCAACAGCTTCCTCCATATTGCTGACACGTATTATGACCGGATTGCCTTCACTGTAGGCAGGAGAAGCCTTTGTTGCCGCTTCTATTTTATCGGCAGTCGCACCGAAAAGTATAAGTACCTTTACTTTGTCGGGGACTATCGCGCCCATCTCGTCATATGAAAGATGCTTGTCATAGCCGCCGGCGATAAGTATTATCTTTCTGTCATAAAGTGAAAGCGTACCCTTTACCGTTCTTGTCGGACTTGTACCGATAGCGTCATTATAGTAGCTTACGCCTTCAAGTACCCTTACAAGCTCGGCTCTGTGCTCAACGCCGTTGAAGTTTTCGGCAACATACTTTATTGTTTCGGGCGATACCATTCCCCATACAGCGCATATTGCCGCAAGATAATTTTCTATGTTGTGCAGTCCGGGTATCATTATATCATCGGCGTTCATTATAACAGTTTCCTTGCCGTAGCAGTTCATTACCATATTGCCGCTTTCGGAAAGATATGCACCGTTTTCGACCTTGCTTTTTCTTGAAAATTTAAAGGTCTGACCTCTTGTATATTCCTCGAATGAATTTGAGATATCGTTGTCAAGATTTAAAACAGCCTTGCCGAATGCGTTCTGATGGAGCACTATATTCTTTTTTGCATCGATATATTCCTGCATATCCTTGTGTATATCGAGGTGATTTGGCGCAAGGTTTGTAACAACGGCTATATCGGGGCTTTTCCTCATTGATATGAGCTGGAAGCTTGAAAGCTCGACTACAGCTATATCATCGGGTGAGATGAACTCTATATCGGGTAGGAGCGGATGTCCGATATTGCCGCCAAGATGTACGTTATATCCCTGAGCCTTGAGTATTTCGGAAATGATAGTCGTGGTGGTGGTCTTTCCGTCGCTGCCGGTTACGGCGATAGTCCTGCACGGGCAAAGGTCAAAGAAAACCTCCATTTCGCTTGTTACAGCCGCGCCGTTTTTGCGAGCCTCTGTAAGCTCGTCCATGTAGTATTTCATGCCTGGTGTGCGGAAGATTATGTCTGCTTTAAGGTCTTTGAGATAGTCCTCGCCGAGCCTTAACTCTGCGCCTGCTTTTTCTGCTTTTTCGGCATTTTCGCCGAGAGCCTCCCTGTCACGCTTGTCACATGCCAAGACCTTTGCGCCGTACCTGCCGAAAAGCTGTATCAGCGGCAGATTGCTTCCGCCTATGCCGCAAAGCGCTATAGTCTTACCGTTTAAGCCCTCTAAAAATCTCTGAATATTATTTTCCATATAAAAACCTCCCGAAAACAATGTGCGATATCAAATAAATAATACTAATTTATTATATTCCTATTTATCGGGAATTTCAATAATAAGAAAGCCGTACAGCCAAAAAAATGCTGTGCTGTACGGCTTTCTGAAAGCGATTTTTAAAATTTTCTTATTTTTTAGCGGTCAAAGTCAGCACTTTTTTAAAGCTCTTACCCATTTATTTATGTTGCTGCTGATAAATACTGTGAGGAAATATATAAGTATCATGACTGATGATGCAGCAGCAAGCTCCGCAAGAGATACAGTGATAAGGTTCTTGCCTATAAGATATTCAGATATTGCTCTGACAGTTTGCTCTATGTCTAATGAAAAGGTTGCTATAAAAATAGATGTAATAAAAAACGCGGCGCATAATGCATAAACGGAATATTTTTTGAATATCATCGTAAATATCAGATATATTGATATTATGAGCTGTACAATGCAGAATATAGTTGTTATTCCGAATATATAATTTTCAATGCTGAAGCAGTTTTTTACAATATAGAATACTATAATTTCCGTACTGCTCAGAAGTGCCGATGCTAAATTTACTATAGATGCAAATATAAAGCCTGATGCAGTACGTGTGCGGAGAGTTATCGGGAGTATCTTACAGTAGATGTCCCATTTTGTAAAATAATCATCCATATAACAGCTCATAGACAGGGCTGATATGCAAAAGCTTATGATTCCTGCTGATAACCAGTTGCTGTATTCCATTTCTGAGGGTTCCTGATATGCATCCTTATTCATAAGCA
The DNA here is from genome assembly GCA_900321195.1 of uncultured Eubacteriales bacterium. Classification (GTDB taxonomy): domain Bacteria; phylum Bacillota; class Clostridia; order Oscillospirales; family Acutalibacteraceae; genus UBA1213. The sequence goes on along the minus strand of ONVG01000013.1, from coordinate 5,019 downwards.
TTAAAAATACTATGCTTATACCGAATGCTGTAAGTAATAAAATGAGGATAATATTAAACGGCTTTTTTAAATTAAAAAACGCTCATGATGCTATTATTGTCAGACCGACAACAAGATGATCCGCTTTTTCCAATTCATTGAGCGTATTGTTGAGCTTTCCTTGGCTTGCCAAAATAGCCGAGCCTATTCCTGCTGTTCCTGCGAGTATGAGGAAAAGCAGCATAAAAATTATATTTCCTGTTTTTGTTCCGAAACGGAATATAAGAGGAAGATCTATAGCAAACATGAAAAGCGAGCTTCCTGTTATTATAGCAAATATAAGTATAAATGACTTGATATCAAAGCCTGTTGTTATAGCCATAAATCTTATTGAGGGTAAAGAGTTGAGCGCACCGAAGAAAAGTGCGAACAGCAAAACAAAAATGAATTTTTCGCTCACATATGCGCTCCTTTTTGCAGGAGCGGTTATGCAGTACTTATTCCAGCCAGTCATTTCATCCTGATTCATTATGGCTAAGGGAAGTATGCAGCTCATCATAGTTACCATAAAGCCAAAAATGCAAAGTCCCATAAGGTCGGTGGAGTGTTCATCATTAGTGAAGGTCTGTATGATAACGGTAACAAATATCAACATCATAGTCAATATATTTCCGACAGAGCGCAGGGAATAAATATCTTTCAGTACAAGCCCTTTCATATCATACACTCTCCTTTATCATGAATATGAACAGCTTTTCGATATCTATAGGATAGGACTGTATATCTGACGGTATATCTGATCTGAGTACGATAGCTTCTGCACCGTAGCTGCCGACTTTCTTTCCTATCACGGATGAAGGCTTTATTTTATCAAGCTCTTCCTGACTGCAGTGTATAACGCCGTACTGCTCATAGAGCCTATCCTTTTCTTCATAGAGAACTATTTTTCCTTTGTTAAGGAATGCTATATAATCGCATATTTTTTCAAGGTCACTGACTATATGAGAGGATATGAGTATGGAATGTTCTTCATCCCTTGTAAAATCATTGAGTATGTCTATTATTTCATCACGCATAACAGGGTCAAGACCGCTTGTAGCCTCATCGAGTATAAGAAGCTTTGCATTATGTGACATTGCGGCAGCTATTGAAAGCTTCATTTTCATGCCCTTTGAATATTTTTTGATAGGCTTTTTCAGCGGCAGACCGAATTTTTGGATATAATCGTTATACTGTTCATCGTTCCAGTTTTTGTAGATGTTTTTCAGTATTTTTCCGATATACTTTGCATTCAGCTCAGGCGGGAAGTATGATTCGTCGAATACAACGCCGATATCCTCTTTTACAAGGTCAAGCTCTTTTTCATTATCCTTGCCCAAAATTTTTATTGTTCCGCTGTCTTTAAATGCGATATTGAGTATGAGCTTTATAGTTGTGCTTTTGCCTGCTCCGTTTTCACCTATAAGACCTACGACACATCCTCCGGGAAGTGTAAGATCTATATTGTCTATCTTAAAATCCTTGTAGCTTTTGCAGAGTCCTTTTATTTCTATTGCGTTCATAATGTCAGTCCTCCATTTCAAATTTAAGCATTTCTGTTATATCATTCAGGCTCAGGCCGCACATCCTTGACAGTGCAGCGACCTGAGCGATATGCTCTTCAAGCTTTCTGAGATTTTCTTCTCTCAGCATTTCAGTATTCCTTGCGGCAATGAAGCAGCCTTTTCCGGGAGCAGTGTATATAAGCCCCTCTTTTTCAAGCTCGTCATAGGCTCGTTTTGTAGTTATGACGCTTATTCTCAGATCTTTTGCAAGACTTCTTATGGACGGCAGCGGGTCATCCTCTTTAAGAGTTCCTTTTATTATCTGCTCTTTTATCCGGCTGAATATCTGGTCATAGATAGGTGTGCCGGATTTATTGTCGATAAATATTTCCAATACTGTATATATACAGTATATACAGTAAGCACAGTTTTGTCAATTATGATATTTCACAAACAACAGATGATTTTTTTGTAATACTTGTAATGCTATAGTAAATATAAAAATTCCCGTCAGTAAAACTGACGGGAAAAATAATTATTGATTTATCTTAGGGTTTATCGGATCCGGACTTCTGTTTATGGCGCAGAGTATGCCGCGTACAGATGCTTTGAATATTCCGTGTGAGATGCCTACGCCGAAAATGTTCTTGCCTTCGGGTGTCTTGAGCTGTATATAGGATATAGCCTTTGAGTCTGAACCCTGTGAGATAGCATGTTCGCTGTATGAAATGAACTCATAGCCGTCTATGCCTATACTCTTCAATGCGTTGAAGAATGCATCAATAGGACCGTTGCCGTCACCGAATATCTCGACATCCTTGTTTTCTTTTACAAGATGTATAGTACCCTTGAATGTAGCTTCGTCCTGGTCTACATTTGTTATTACATGCTTGACGAGCCAGAGCTTCTGCTCAATGTCGATGTAATTCTTGTTGAATACTTCCATAAGCTCCTGCGGCGAAAGCTCACGTCCCAGCTTGTCACACTCAGCCTTGACGAGTGCGCCGAATTCGGGGTGCATAGCCTTCGGAAGCTCATAACCGAAATTATTCTGCATTATGAATGCCGCGCCGCCCTTGCCGGACTGTGAATTTATTCTTATTATAGGTTCATACTGTCTGCCGACATCAGCAGGGTCTATCGGAAGATAAGGTATCTCCCATTTATCGCTGTTTGTTTCCTTGACGTATGCAAAGCCCTTGTTTATTGCGTCCTGATGTGAGCCTGAGAAAGCTGTGAATACAAGGTCGCCTGCATACGGCTGACGCTCGCCTATCTTCATTTTTGTGCAGCGCTCGTATATCTCACGGTATTTTGGCAGGTCACTGAAATCAAGCTTCGGGTCAACGCCCTGTGTGAACATGTTCAGACCTACTGTTACTATATCGAGGTTTCCTGTGCGCTCACCGTTTCCGAAAAGAGTACCCTCTATTCTGTCTGCGCCGGCAAGGAGTCCCAGCTCTGCACATGCAACGCCTGTACCTCTGTCATTATGCGGATGCAGGCTTATTATTGCAGACTCACGGTTTTTCATATGTGTTATGAAATACTCTATCTGATCGGCATATGTGTTTGGCGTACACATCTCGACTGTGTTCGGCAGATTGAGTATTATCGGATTTTCGGGAGTAGGCTTGATAACATCCATTACCGCTTCGCATATTTTTACGGAATTATCGACCTCTGTGCCTGAAAAGCTTTCGGGAGAATATTCAAGTCTGAAATTTGTATCGCCCTCATAGCCGTCTATGAGTTCTTTTATGAGCTTAGCGCCCTCGACAGCTATATCTATGATACCGTCCATATCCTTTTTGAAAACCACTTTTCTCTGAAGAGTTGAGGTTGAGTTGTAGAAATGAACTATAACATTTTTAGCGCCCTTTACAGCCTCAAAGGTCTTGCGGATAAGATGTTCTCTTGCCTGAACGAGTACCTGTATAGTAACGTCATCGGGAATATGGTTTCCCTCTATAAGCTCACGGCATATCTCATATTCTGTTTCGGAAGCTGACGGGAAGCCTATTTCTATCTCCTTGAATCCCATGTCGCAGAGAGCATGGAAGAATTCAAGCTTTTGTTCAAGGTTCATAGGGTCAACGAGAGCCTGATTTCCGTCACGGAGATCGACAGAGCACCATATCGGCGCTTTAGTTATAGTATTGTCGGGCCACCTTCTGTTTTTGATCTTGATCTGTTCAAATGGAACGTACTTTTTAAAACCTTTTTCCATATTTATTACCTCCTGAATATCGTAAAATAAGCCCGTCCCAGTCAAAATGACATGGGACGGGCTGAAAGACCTGACCTTTTGGGCGGTTGCGGCGGGCTTGTCCGCCGACGATGTAATCACGGACGCGCGGGCGCAGGGCGTGACCGACAGGGACGCAGACATTCGGCGCGGCATGGAGACGGCGCGCCCGAAGGTGGACGCATGGAACGCGGCGCACGCGAACGGACGGACGGCGCGGAGCGCATACTACCGACCAAAGCCGAAGCCCCCGAAGCCGAAGCCCCCGAAGCCGAAGCCGTCACGGGCGGTTGAGGATTGCGTGGAAGCGGGACGGCGCGGCCTTTGCACCTCGTCCGCCGCGCTCATGTCGTTGTCACCCGTGGACGTTCGCCACATGGACGCGGCAGGGCAACGGCGCGCGCAGCTCGCCGCCATGTTCGACCGCCCCGACCTTCAAGCCCTGCCCGTGGGAATCGCGCCACATTCGGGCGCGTGGATTCCTCGCGCCGGGCATGATTTCATGCCCGTGACCGACTGGCTTTCAGACGGCGCGCGCCTTGCCGCGTCTGGCGAACTTGTGAAGACAAACCCCTTCACGGGCGCAAGCGAAGACAGGGCGGACGGCAAGCAACACCTCGCCACGAACGCGACCGTTGCCACGTTTCCGAACGCGCTCATGGAGTTTGACGAAATGTCGCTTGCTGATCAATGCGCCTTTTGGTATGGCGCGATTACCCTCTACCATTTGCCCATTGTCGCGCTCGTCTATTCGGGCGGGAAGTCAATCCACGGCGTTGTCCGCGTGGACTGCGCAACGCGTGCGGAGTTTGACAAGGCCGCAGACTACACCCGCCGGACGTTCGCCACGTCCCCGAACCCGACTATGCGCCTGGACGTGCAATCTCTCGCCCTGCCGATAGCGGGCGCACGTCTCGCGGGTTGCATCCGCGCCGACACGCACAGGGCGCAACGGCTCTTGTATCTCGCACGGACGGCAACACCACGGCTCTGCATGCTGGAGGGATTTACCTATGGTACTCCTGTCAAGGCGAAAGAGACGGATACATATCTCTATACCAAAGGGAATTTCGAACATCCCAATGACCTCTACGTGACGATATCGCCAGGGAAAGGAGAACGGCAGCTTACACAGATCAATCCGCAACAGAAAGACTATAACTGGGGTACGGCGGAGCTGTATCATTGGACGGCCTTTGACGGTACACCGCTGGATGGTATCCTTTACAAGCCCGAGGACTTCGACCC